>JBIPOQ010000423.1:0-3731 GCA_044379055.1 Myxococcota bacterium | reverse complement strand
ATGGGCATCGAGCGGGTAATCAACGCCTACGGGCTGATCGAGGTCTGCGTCGTCTCGATGACCCGCGCCGGAGACCCCGAGGCGGTCATCGCCACGACGACCGGGCGGGCGATGCCCGGGGTCGAGGTCCGGATCGTCGATGCCGAGGGCTGCGATGTTCCGGACGGCGGCTCGGGCGAGGTCTGGGTCCGGAGCCAGGGCGTCATGCGCGGCTATTTTCGCGATCCCGAGCAGACGAACGCGGCGATCGTCGCGGGCGGCTGGTGTCGCACGGGGGACGTCGGCATCCGGGACGAAGCGGGCCATGTCCGCGTCGTCGACCGGCTGAAGGACGCCTACAACTGCGGCGGCTTCAGCGCCTATCCGGCGGAGATCGAGAATCAGCTCCTCGAGTGGGCGGGAATCGCTCAGGTCGCGGTCGTCGGGATCCCGGATGCGAAGCTCGGCGAGGTCGGGCATGCCTTCGTCATCCCCCAGGCGGGGGCGCGGATCGATGCCGAGGCCCTCCTGGCCTGGGCGAAGACACGCATGGCGAACTACAAGGTGCCGAGGCGGGTCCATGTCCTCGAGGCCCTGCCGCTCAACGCCAACGGGAAGGTCCGGAAGGACGAGCTCCGGCGACGGGTCCTTTCGAGGAGCTGAGGCCTTGCCACGCGGTCGCGGTTGCGCGGGCCCCGATGAACCAGAATGATCTGGGCCGTGGGCGTGCCGATGTGCCTCGTGCCGTACCCGGGCGGAGCCCCCTTTGATCCAGATCTCCCATGTCTCTCGCCAGTACAAGCGCGGCGCGGACGAGGTCCATGCCCTCGAGGACGTGAGCCTCACGATCGAGAAGGGCCGCTTCGTCGCGCTGATGGGGCCCTCGGGCTCGGGCAAATCGACGCTGCTCAATCTCCTGGCTGGCCTCGATCGGCCGACGGGCGGCGAGGTCGTGGTCGCGGGGCGACGCCTCAACGATCTCTCCGAGGACGAGCTGGCGGAGTTCCGCGCCGCCCATCTCGGCTTCGTCTTCCAGTTCTTCAACCTGATTCCCGTCCTCTCCGCCCGGGAGAACGTCGAGCTGCCGCTGTTGCTGACCGCCCTCGGCAAGGCCGAGCGTCGCAAGCGCGCCGAGACCGCGCTCCGCATCGTCGGCCTGGCGGAGCGCGCGAATCACCGCCCGGACCAGCTCTCGGGCGGCGAGCAGCAGCGCGTCGCGATCGCGCGGGCGGTCGTGTCGGATCCGGAGATCGTGGTCGGCGACGAGCCGACGGGGGACCTCGATGCGAAGAACGCCGAGGAGGTGCTCGGGCTCTTGCGGACGCTGAAGCAGGAGTTCGGCAAGACCGTCGTGATCGTGACCCATGATCCGCGCGCGGTGAAGTACGTCGACGAGGTCGTCCATCTCGACAAGGGCGTCTTGACCGGGAGCGAGCCGGGCGGAGGCGCCGCGTGATCCGCTTCCTCCCGCTGGTCGCCCGCAACCTCGGTCGCAACAAGCTCCGCAGTCTGTTGACGGGCGGCGCGATCCTGCTCGCGATCGCGCTCGTCTGCGTCCTGCGCACGATGCCGGCCGCCTTCGACGCGATCCTCTCGCGCCTCTCGAACAACACGCGCATCTCGATCCACCACTCGGCCGGCATCGTCTACTCGATGCCCTACGCCTATCTCAACAAGGTCCGTTCGATCCCCGGCGTCGTCGACGCCGTGTCCTGGACCTGGTTCGGCGGCGCCATCGACCCCGACGCGGGCGTGACGTTCCCGAACTTCGCCGTCGATGCGGACCACGTCGCCCGCGTCTACGAAGACTACGCCCTCGACCCGGCGCAGCTCTCCGACTTCGAACGCACGCGCACGGGCGCCCTCGTCGGGATGCGCGCGATGAAGGACAACGGCTGGAAGGTCGGCGATCTCGTCACCCTGAAGAGTACGATCTATCCCCTCGATCTCGAGTTTCGCATCGTGGGCACGATCCCCGGAGAATCCCAGAGCGAGGCGAGCGACACGACGAATCTCCCCTTGTTCTGGTTCCACCGCGAGTACCTCGTCGAGGCACTGCGCGAGCAGGGCGTCGTCTTCGATGCGCTGGGCACCATCTGGGCGCGGATCGACGATCCAGCCCGGGTGACGGCGGTGATGCAGCAGGTCGACGAGATCTTCCGCAACAGCGAGGCCGAGACCGTCTCGGAGACCGAGAAATCCTTCTTCTCGAGCTTCTTCTCCCAGGTCCAGGGGCTGCTCGTGGTGATCCAGGCGGTCGCCCTGCTCGTGACGCTCTGCATCGTCTTCATCGCGGCGAACACGGCGAGCATGACGGTGCGCGAGCGGATGCGGGAGATCGCCGTGCTGCGCGCGATCGGATTCGGCAGGAACCTCCTCTTCGGGACACTGCTCGCCGAGGCGGCGCTGCTCTCGACCGTGGCCGGGACCTTCGGGGTCCTGGCTTCGCTCGGGCTCGCCAAGGCGCTCGCCTCGATGGGCAGCGCGAATCCCGCGATGGGGCCACTGACGGCGTTCGTCGTGACGAATGCGGTGATCGTCCAGGGGATCTTCCTGTCGCTGTTGATCGGGATCGTGACCGGGGCCGTGCCCGCCTTCGGCGCGTCGCGCCGGAGCGTCGCTCTCACGCTGCGCGAGATCTTCTGATGGCGCTCCCGCTCGGTTATCCGCTGCGCAACCTGACCCATCGCCGCACGCGCACGGCGATCACGGTCGGCGTCGTCGCCCTCGTCGTCGTCGCGACGACCCTGCTGCTCGGCCTCGTCTCGAGCCTGCGCCGCACGCTCGCCTCGACGGGCGATCCGCGCAACCTGATCGTGCTGCGCAAGGGCTCGAACAACGACGGCTCGTCGCAGCTCCCGCTCGAGGCCTTCCAGGCCCTGCGCTTCTTTCCCGGCATCGCGCAGGATGCGAAAGGCGAGCCCCTCGTCTCGCCCGAGATCGTCGTCCAGCCCTTCTTTCATCGCGAGAACGGCGGCCGCGAGAACGTCCTCGTCCGCGGCATCGAGCCCGCGGCGTTCGCGGTCCACCGCGAGGTGCGCGTCGCCGAAGGACGCGCGCCGACCCCGGGCACGACGGAGGCGCTCGTCGGGCGCGGGATCGCGATGCGTTATCCGGAGGCGGCGGTCGGTCGGTCGCTTCGCTTCGGGCGGGGCAGCTGGGAGGTCGTCGGGATCCTCGAGTCCGGGGGCAGCTCCTACGAGAGCGAGGTCTGGGTCGATGCCCGCCTGCTCGCGGCGGATGCCAAACGCTCGCTGCCGTATTCGGGCTTCCGGGTCCGGGCGGCGGACGGTGCGGATCTCGAGGCGCTGGCGCGACGCATCGGAGCGGATCCACGCTGGGCGCTCGAAGCGAGCCCGGAGACCGAGTACTACGCGGACCAGGCGGAGTCGGCCCGGACGCTCTTCGTGATCGTGCTCTTCGTCGCCGTGATGGCGGGCTTCGGCGCGAGCTTCGGGGCGGCGAACGCGATGTACGCCTCGGTCCAGGCGCGCACGGCGGAGATCGGTACGCTCCGGGCGATCGGATTCTCGCGCATGGACGTGCTCGTCGCGTTCCTGCTCGAGTCGCTCGCGACCTCGCTGCTCGGCTTCCTCGTCGGCGGAGCGATCGCCGTCGTCGCGGCGACCGTGCTCTCGAGCCTGCTCGGCGGAATCGGATTCGGCGCGTCGACCTTCACGACGAACGTCGTCACGCTCCGGGTCTCGCCCGCGGACCTTGGCTTTGCCGCGATCTTCGCCGCGCTGATCGGG
>JBIPOQ010000424.1:0-3731 GCA_044379055.1 Myxococcota bacterium | reverse complement strand
CGTCGGGCTGGCGGCGCTCGGGCGGCAGCGCGGGCTGCGCGAGGCGCGTGCGCGGCGCGAGGGGTGCGCCCGGCGGCACACCCGGGATTCCCGCTAAGCTCCGGCTGCCCCTCGATTTTCCGTCGCGTGGTCGAGGCTTCTGCCTCGGCCGGTTGCCGGCGTGTGGACCCGAGGGCGAACAGAACCTATAACCCGTCCAGTTTCGGCCCGGCTCATTCCGCGGCCACCGGAGGAATTCATGTCTCTCGTCCAGAAGCCCGCCCCCGACTTCACCGCCTCGGCCGTCATGCCGAACGGCGATACCGCCTCGCTGACCCTCTCGTCCTTCAAGGGCAAGTACGTCGTCCTCTTCTTCTACCCCTTCGACTTCACCTTCGTCTGCCCGACGGAGATCCTCGCCTTCTCGAACCACATCGAGGAGTTCCAGAAGCGGAACGTCGAGGTCCTCGGCTGCTCGATCGACTCGCCCCACGTCCACCGCGCCTGGCGCAGCACCAAGATCGAGGACGGCGGCATCGGTGCGATCAAGTACCCGCTCATCGCCGACGTCAACAAGGACATCGCGCGCGCGTACGGTGTGCTGCTCGAGGCCGGCATGGCGCTCCGCGGCACCTTCCTGATCGACAAGGCCGGCATCGTCAAGCAGGTCACGATCAACGACCTGCCGCTCGGCCGCTCGATCGAGGAGACGCTCCGCCTCGTCGACGCCCTCCAGCACACGGAAGAGCACGGCGAGGTCTGTCCCGCCGGCTGGAACAAGGGCAAGACGGCCATGAAGGCGAACCCGAAGGGTGTCGCCGACTTCCTGAAGGCGAACGCCGGGAAGCTCTAGTCCGGCGCAGAGCGGGCCCGAGGCCCGCGCCCGCGGACGAATGCGAACCCCGGTGGACACCGCTCACGAGGCGTGTCCACCGGGGTTTTTCGCGTTCAGGAACCCCGCCGCTTCGCCCACACCCGCGCCCCCGCGCCCACCGCGACGAGCACCGCCAGCCCGCCGATCGCCCAGCCGAGCTGGCCGTCGAGCGCCGAACGCCCGAGCACGACGAAGCCCGTCACGTAGATCATCTGGATCCCGACCGAGAGCACGACGAAGCGCAGCAGGTCGAGCTGCGCGACGGCGAGGATCAGGTTCTGCAGGAAATACGGGATGCCCGGCGTCAGGCGGATCAGCGTGATGAAGAGGGCTTCGTCGAGGCCGGAGTCGAAGCGGGGGATGCGGAAGCCCCGGCGCGCGACGAGGGCTTCGAGGGTCGGGCGCAGGAAGGTGCGCGAGGCGGTGTGGATCAGGACGTTGCTGACGACGAGGGAGCCCGCGATCCAGGCGAGGGCCGGCGCGATGCCGTAGGCGACGCCCGCGGCCAGGTAGAAGAGGGCGACCGGGACGGGCAGGAAGGTCGCGACGACGAGCGCGGCGAAGAAGAAGAGCGGCGGCGCCTGGCGGACGCTCTCGAGCGCAGCGCGCGCCCAGGCCGGCAGGGATTCGACACCCGCGCTCGCCGGAGCCGGTTCGGCCACGACCTCCTGGGCGCCGACGGCCGTCGCAGCGACGAGGCCGACGAACCCGATGAGGAGCGCAGTCGGAATCGGGCGAGACGGCGGCGCAATATGGGCCCCCGAGCTTCGGCTCTCCTCCGACGGTTCGATCGATGCGGACTGCGACAAGACCCTGTGACCCCCAAGGCGTGCGAAGGGCGGGAGCATATCGGCTTTCGATCGCCGAGAACCTCGGACTCCCGGCCGCTCCGCGTCGGACGCCCCTGCGAAGCCCGCGACGACCGCCCATCCGGTCTCGATTGCAGGGCCCAGCGGGATCGAGTACCAACGAATCGCTCGTTTCCTACCCGCCCCCCGGTCGGACGCCCATGTTCTTCTTCGACTTCGCCAACTACTTCAAGATGATCCGTCTCGCGTGGAACGAGAAGGTTCCGAAGGCGCGCCGCTACTACCTCGCGGTGTTGCTCGTCGCGGTGCCGATCGTCTCGACCTTTCATGCGATCTGCTTCCTGCTCGACCGTCTCTTCTACCCCGACCTGCGGCGGGTCGAGGTCAAGGCGCCGATCTTCATGGTCGGCCACGCGCGGAGCGGGACGACGCTGACCCATCGATTGCTGAGCCAGGACGGCGGCCGCTTCAGCTCCTTCCTCCTCTATGAGCTCTACTTTCCGTCGTTGATCCAGAAGAAGGCGATCCGCTGGCTCGCGCGCGTCGACGCCGAGCGCTGGCGCGGTCTCCTCGCCGGTCAGATCCGCGCCTGGGAAGACTGGCGTTACGGCCCGATGCGACACATGCACGAGATGGGGCTCACCGAGCCCGAAGAAGACGACATCGTCCTCTACTGGTCGATGGCCGCGGGCTTCTGGATCACGAAGATGCCCTACATGGGCGATCTCGACTTCTACTACATGAACGAATGGCCCGCGCGGAAGCGAAAGCGCTACAACGACTTCTACCGCGCCTGCATCCAGCGCCAGCTCTACCTCAACGGTCCCGACAAGATCCATCTCAGCAAGAACCCGATGTACTCGGGGCGCGTCGCGTCGCTTCATGAAGCGTTTCCCGACGCGCGCTTCATCGTCAACGTGCGCGATCCGAACGAGACGATCCCGAGCCTGCTGAAGCTCGTGCGCGCCGGCTGGAAGCAGCTCGGCTGGGATCCGGAGCGGCAGAACCGCTGCCTCGCGATCCTCGCGAACCAGTCCTGGCATACCTACAAGCATCCGATCGAGTTTCTCGACGCGCATCCGCAGGTCAAGGGCGCGATCGTCGACTACCGCGACCTGACGGCCGATCCGGCGGCGGCGATCGGCAAGCTCTATCAGGACCTCGAGCTCCCGATGTCCGCCGAGTACCGCGAGAAGCTCGCCGGCGAAGCCAAACGCGAGCGAGACCAGAGCAAGCGCCATACCTACAGCCTCGAGGAGTTCGGCCTCGAGCCCGAAGCGATCCGCAAGAACCTGGCCGAGCTCTTCGAGCGATTCGGCTGGGACCGCTGACTGGAGGAGTCCCCGATGAGCCAGAAGAACGCGACGAGCGACGCGATCGACGCCCAGAAGAAGCTGCGCGCGGTCTGGGACGAGGTGATCGGCCTGCTCGGCGAGGCCCGCGATGCGATCGATCAGCCGCATCTCATGCCGCCGCCGCCCACGGGCCGCAATCTCGCCGAGGGCTACCGCTACCTGATGGGCTTCGTGCACAACGCGATCGAGCGCTCCTTCCATCAGGACCCCGTCCGCCCGCATTTCCGCAACGCCCTCTCGATCATCACGCGCAGCACGATCGACAACCCCGACGCGATCTACTTCTCGACCCCGATCGACGGCCGCAAGACCTATCGCCTGCGCGGCGAGATGGGCGACGCGCGCCACTGGAAGGGCTCGCCGCCGGCGCCGACCGGTCGCAAGGCGCCGCATTACATGATCTTCGAGGCGAGCTGGGGCTGCCTCGCCGGCGACTCGGGAACGCTTCAGGAGCTGCGCCCGGGCATGAAGACCCAGACCGGGCGGATCGACTGCTCGTCGATCGAGGTGAATCCCGACGGCTCCTTCGAGATCGTCTTCGCCCCGGAGCGGCCGGCGGGCTGGACGGGCAATTTCGTGTCGACGCTCAAGGTCGTGAAGCAGCCGCATCCGACGAAGCCCGAGACGCCCCCCGAGCGTTATGCGGAGTACATCAGCGGGCGCCAGATCTTCGAGGACTGGGCGCGCGAGGACGCGATCCACTTCGAGATGGTG
>JBIPOQ010000422.1:0-3734 GCA_044379055.1 Myxococcota bacterium | reverse complement strand
TCCGCGGGGCCAGCGAGGGCCGAGCCCGCGGAGGATCCATGTCCCGCGCCGCACTCGCTCTCGACGTCCGCCGTCTCTCGGGCTCCCTCGGCGCCGAGGTCCGCGGTCTCGCCCTCGCGCAGGCCGGTCTCGCGGAGGCAGAGCGCTTGCGAGCGCTCCTGCTCGAGCACCTCGTGCTCTTCTTCCCTGACCAGCATCTCTCGCCCGACGAGCACATCGGCTTCGGGCGGCTGTTCGGCCAGCTCGAGGCCCATCCGAACCTCGGCCTGGCCGCGGAGCGGCCGGAGTTCTTCGAGCTGCGCGCCGTCGACGGCGGCGGCGCAGTCGCGGACGAATGGCACAGCGATCTCAGCTGTCAGGCGAGCCCCTCGCAGCTCGCGATCCTCCAGATGAAGACCTGTCCGGCCGTCGGCGGCGACACGCTCTGGGCCAACATGTACAAGGCATTCGAGGCGCTCTCGCCGCCGCTGCAGGCCTTCTGCGAGGGCCTCTCCGCGCTCCACGACGCGAGCCCCCACGGCCACCCCGAACGCAAGGCGATCCACCCCGTCGTCCGCGTCCATCCGGAGACCGGCCGCAAGTCGCTCTTCGTGAACGAGCACTTCACGCGCCGCATCGTCGAGCTCTCCCACGACGAGAGCGAGATGCTGCTGCAGCACCTCACGCGCTGGGTCGCGAGCCCGCGCTTCACGGTGCGCTACCGCTGGAGCGAGGGCACCGTCGCGATGTGGGACAACCGCTGTACGCAACACCACGTGCTCGACGACTTCGTGGGCGAGCGCGTGATCCAGCGGGTGACGGTGATGGGCGACCTCCCGAAGCCCGCGTCTCCGTCGCGCTGGTCGCCCTTCAAGGATGCCTTCAGCGCCGGGAGCTGGCGCGACCTCGCGCTCTGGAAGTTCCTCAAGGAAGGCGGCCGCGAGCGTTAGGCGAGGCGCCGCTCCGGTTCAGCGCGGCAACGGGAGCTCCGGCCAGAAGTCGAGGAGCGGCGAGTCCTTCACGACCTCCGCGATCTGCTGCTGCTGCTCGAGGGTGAGGTCCGACTTCCACTTGTTCAGGCTCTCGTCGGCGTTGCGATGGACGCTGAAGTAGCTCCTTCGCACGTCGAGACCCTTCTTCGGCCCCCGGGTCGACTCCTCGATGAAGTCGATGGTCGGCTGCAGGAGCCTCCAGCCCGCGAACGAGAAGAGCGTCTCGGCGCCGGCGAAGGGGTCGCGACAGAACTCTTCGTACACGATCAGCCGCGCGTCCGCGCGCCGCGTCGCGAAGTCCGCGAGGGGCTCGGCCTGGATCCGCCAGCGCAGCGCCTCGAAGGCCGTCACCGGCATGCGTCGCACCTGATCCCGGAACCGCCGCAGATGGGCGAGCTCCGGCCGCTCGAGCAGCTCGAGCACGCGCTCCGCCCCGTCCGGGCTCGGCGGCCGCCAGAACGCGCCCGAGTCCCGTCCCTGGAGCAGGGAGGCGACGTTCGCGAAGGGGTTGCGGACGACGGCGAGGAGACGCGGTGAGACGACGTCGCAGAGCCGGTCGAGGAGCTCGTTCGGGAAGTTCACGTCCTTGATGAGCACCGCGTCGCCCGACACGAGCCGCGGACGGCCGAGGATCCCGTAGAGGGGATCGAGCGCCGGGATCCGGATCGCGGCCCGGCGCAGCAGTGCGAGCGGTCTCGGCGGGAGCCGGCGCATGCCGGCCTGCTGGGGCAGCGGCTCGTCGATGCTCGCATGGCAGCCGCGGCAGGCCCGCTCGAACTGGCGGCGGAGCGTCTCGACGTCGCCCGTCGGCAGGGCGGCCAGGAAATCGCGGAACGGCGTCGGCTTGTAGTCGAGGAAGGGTTCGTGCTTGTAGACGCAGTGGGGATGGGTCGCCAGGATGTTCGCGATCCAGGTCGTGCCGGAGCGTCCCTTGCCGGTCAGGAAGACGTAGGGAGATCGTTCGCGCTGCGTTGCGGTCGGCATGGACGGCCCTCGTGATTGGGGGACCCCTCGATCCCGTCGATCCGGAGGAAATCCCACGCGCATGGCAGGGCGGGGGCGTCGAAGCGACGCTTGCGACGCGATCTCGGGAAGGCAATTGCTCGGGCGGGGAGATCCAGAGCGGGACGTGTGACGGATCGGGGACGGGATCGCGCCGTCCGACCGCGATCAGCCGCCTATTCGGCGGCGCTCTGCCGCGGTATCGTGCCGATCCATTCCAAGGCACCGAATCTGGAGGTCTCCATGTCCCTTTCCATGCATGCCGCGAGCGTCCCCGTCTTCGTGAAGATGTCGAAGAACATGCTGGCCTGGCTCGACAAGGCCGAGGCGCACGCCAAGGCGCGCAAGTTCGACCCGAACAACTTCGTGGGCATGCGGCTCGCCCCGGACATGCTGCCCTTTGCCCGGCAGATCCAGATCGCGAGCGACGCGGCGAAGGGCGCCGTCGCCCGTCTCGCCGGCGACGAGCCGCCGAAATGGGCCGACGACGAGGCGACGATCGACCAGCTGCGGGCGCGCCTCCAGAAGACGATCGCCTACGTCGAGTCGATCCCGGCCCACCGCCTCGAGGGCTCCGAGAAGCGCGACATCGTGATGCCGATTGGCCCCGACCGGACGATGCGCATGACCGGCGAGGCCTTCCTCGAGAGCTTCTCGATCCCGAACTTCTTCTTCCACGTCACGATGGTCTACGCGCTGCTCCGCCAGGGCGGGGTCGAGATCGGCAAGGGCGACTATCTCGGGGGGCTCTAGCGAAGCGCTCGATCGGGACGCTGGCCGGGGGCGTTGCGACTGACGTAGCGTCAGGCGAGCCCTGATTTCGGGTGGGA
This sequence comes from Myxococcota bacterium, assembly GCA_044379055.1. Taxonomy (GTDB): domain Bacteria; phylum Myxococcota_A; class UBA9160; order UBA9160; family UBA4427; genus UBA4427. The sequence continues at coordinate 931 of JBIPOQ010000422.1, read as the reverse complement.
GTACGACGGGATGTCCGAGCAGCGCGACCTGGCCCACGAACGGATCGAACGCGTCAACCGGCGCTTTGCGGCGTTGGCCGGCTGGTGCTTCGACCATCGGGTCGTCGTGGCGCTCGTCTGCCTCGGGCTCTTCGTCGGGAGCTTCCTGCTCGCGTCGAAGGTCGAGCAGGACGCGAGCTACGAGTCCTACTTCAACGAGGGCGACGACACCTACGAGGCCTATCAGCAATACCTCGAGGACTTCGGCTCCGACGAGGTCGGCTACATCGGGTACGAGATCCCCGAGCTCGAGCACGGCGTCTGGAACGTCGACGCGATGGCGGCCCTGATCGAGCTCACGGAGGCCCTCGAAGAGGTCCCCTTCGTCTACGAGGTGACGAGCCTCGCGAACGCCGAATACACCGTCGGCAGCGAGGACGGCCTCGAGATCACCCGGATCCGCGACGAGTGGCCGCTCACGCAGGAGGAGCTGCTCGCGCGCCGCGATGGCTACCTGAAGAAGCCGCTGCTCGTCGGCGGGATCGTGAACCAGGACGCGTCGTTCGCCGCGATCGTGCTCGAGATGGACCGGACCAGCACCGATCCGCCCGAGGAGATCGTCTGGGATCCGGAGAAGCCGGCCGACGATCTCGAGAATCTCTATCCGCAGGTCTCCGATGCGAAGATCACGGAGATTCTCGCCCGCCCGGAGTTCGAGGATTTCCGCTTCTTCCCGTCGGGCGACGTCGCGTTGAATGCCTTCTTCAACCGCGTGCTCGTCGTCGAGCCCGCGCTCCTGATGGCGATCTCGCTCGTCCTCATCAGCGTGCTCCAGCTGGTCGCCTTCCGGAGCTTCGTGGGCGTCGTGGCGCCGCTCGTCGTCCTCCTCCTGACGGCATTGACGACGGTCGCCTTCATGGTCCTCGTCGGATACAAGATGGGGATCTCGTTC
>JBIPOQ010000039.1:0-13238 GCA_044379055.1 Myxococcota bacterium | reverse complement strand
GGCGCCGAGCACGGTGTTGTCGAAGCGGTAGTCGCCGTGGACCAGACCGACGCGCTGCTGGGGCGGCACGGCCTTCGAGAGCCGCGCGTGAAGGTCCTGGACGAGGGGCAGCTCGCGGGATTGCACGGCCTCGTACTGGCGCAGCCAGCGCGAGAGCTGTCGCTCGACGTAGGCGTCGCGGCGGCCGAGGTCCCCGAGGCCGGCGGCGTCGGCATCGAGGGTGTGCATCGCGACCTGCACGTCGATCAGCGACTCCGCCGCGCGGCGGCAGCGGGCGGCGTCCATCTCCGCCGCGTCCGCCGGGCCGCGCAGGATGCGACCCTCGGCGAAGGCCATGACGTAGAACTCGGCGCCGATGAGGCTCGTGTCCGTGCAGCAGGCGATTGCGGCGGGAACCGGGACGCCGCATTCCGGGTGGGCATCGAGAGCGGACAGGATCTTCCACTCGCGGGCCATGTCGTGGGCGGTCGCGACCCGCGCGCGCTCGGGCGGTCGCCGGAGCGCGAAGCGCCGGCCCGTGCTCGACTCGACGCGATAGGTCAGGTTCGAGCCGCCGGCGGCGACGAGCTCGAAGCGCAGCTCGCCCTCGGCCCCCGCGACGTTCTCCCGCAGCCATCGGCTCACCGCCGGCACGTCGAGCCCTCGAACGCCGTCCTGCTTCGCTTCGCCCATCGCCCGCTCCCTCTCCGCCCCGCGCCCGCCTTCCGCCGCCCGATCGACGGGCCAAGCTATCACACGCCCCGTGCCTCACGCGCCGCGCGATTCTGGCGTATACCCCGCACGAGGCGCGCGAACGGAACCCGCGCCGCCGCGACGAGGGAGCCAGCCGCGTGAGCATCGAGCGGGAATCGGGGAAGGGGCAGGCACCGCCCGGCGGCGCTCCGATCGGGCCCGAGATCCACCCGGTCCTCGCGACCTTCCGGCTGCCCCACTACGCGCGTCTCTGGACCTCGAACCTGCTGCAGTTCATCTGCTTCCAGGTCCTCTTCCTCGCGATGCAATGGCTCGTGACGTCGCTCTCGCCGCTGCGCAGCGCGGTGGGGCTGATGGGCTTCGTGCAGGGCGGGACGATCGCGCTGGTCTCGCCGATGGCCGGGGTCGTCGTCGATCGCGCGGCGAAGCGGAACCTGATCATCGTCGGCCGCTTCGCGATGGCCTTCATCGCGCTGGCCGTGGGCTTCCTCGTCTGGTCGGAGCAGGTCGCCTACTGGATGCTGATCTCGGTCTCGATCGTCGGCGGCCTCGTCGCTTCCGTCCTCGGGCCGGCGACCCAGACCTACGTCGTGGACGTCGTCGGTCGCGAGCGGACCCATGAAGCGGTCTCGCTGAACGCGATGGGCACCTCCTTCGGCACGATGGGCGGCGGCGCTCTCGCCGGCGTCCTCGTCGGCGCCCTCGGCATCGTGGCGACCTATTTCTCGGCCGGCATCGGCGTGCTGGTCGCCGCGCTGCTGGTGTTCACGATTCCGAGCCTCGGGCGAAGCGCGCGCGGCGGGGAGCATCGATCGCCCTGGGCCGATCTGCGCGAGGGCTATGCGTACGTCCGCGAGCGGCCGCCGCTGCTGCTCGCGCTGCTCGCGTGCTCGATGGCGCTGTTCAACGGCGCGGTGAACCCGATGCGGCCGATCTTCGCGCGCCACGTCCTCGACGTCGGCGCCTCGGGCTTCGGGATGCTCTCGGCTGCCCACGGCGTCGGGACCTTCATCGCCGCCGTCGGCGTCATGCTGCGACCGCCGCATCCGCGCCACGTCGGCCTGCTCATCACCGGGACGATGCTCGGCTACGCGATCGGCCTCGTCCTCTACTCGCTGGCGTTCTCCTTCGGCTGGGCGCTCGGGGTCGAGGTCTGGCTCGGCTTCACGGGGCAGCTCTGGAACGTCGTCGCGGTCGTGGGCTTCCAGCTCGCGGTGCCCGAAGAGATGCGCGGCCGCGTCCTCAGCATGGTCTTCACCCTCGCGCAGCTCGGCTTCGTCGGCATCCTCGCCGTCGGCGCGCTCGCCGACGCGGTGGGCGATCAGATCGCCCTCGCGATCTTCGGGGCGATCCCGACCGTCCTGCTGACGGGCCTGCTCGCCTTCGGCTGGAAGACGCTGAAGCGGATGTGACGCGCCGGGCGCGCTCGGAACCGGACGAGGGGGACGGCATGAAGCGGATCGTGAAATGGATCGCGATCGGGCTCGCGGCGGGGGCGGTGGTCGGGGCCGCAGGGATCGCTGGCTATCTCGCGTACATGGGGCGGGCGGCATCGGATCCCGCCTTCTTCGCGCCGGAGATCGAGGCCTTTCTCGAGGCCGATCGGCAAGCGCCGCCGGCGCCGGGCGCGATCGTCTTCTACGGCAGCTCGAGCATCCGCTTCTGGTCGACCCTCGAGGCGGACATGGCGCCGCTCCCCGTCCTCAACCGGGGCTTCGGGGGCGCCCAGCTCTCGCATCTGATCCACGAGGCGCCGCGGGTCGTGATCCCCCTCGCGCCGCGCGCGGTCGTCGTCTATGGCGGCGACAACGACTTCGGCGCGGGCAAAGGCGCCGAAGAGGTCGTCGCCGATTTCGAGGCGCTCGTCGCGCTCCTGCGCGCGTCGCTTCCGGAGCTCGACGTCTACTTCCTCTCGATCAAGCCGTCCCGTCTTCGCTGGAAACAATGGCCCGAGATGGCGCGGGCGAACGACGCCATCCGCGCCCTCGCCGACGCCGACCCGCGGCTCCACTTCCTCGACGTCGGCACGATCCTGCTCGGACCCGACGGCCGGCCGCGTCGGGAGCTGTTCCGCTTCGACGGTCTCCACCTGAACGCGGCGGGCTATGCCGCCTGGACCTCCGTCGTCTCTCCAGGGCTGCGCGCCGCGTACGGATCAGGGCCCCTGCGCTAGTCTCCGCCGCGAATTCGAACGCGCACAAGGGAGGCTCTCCATGACGACGACTCGCTCGCTCGGGCTCGTTCTTCTTCTTTCCCTCTCGCTGGCCTCGCTCACGGGCTGCGGCTACAACGAGATCCAGGCCCGGGACGAGGCGGTCAAGGCCGCGTTCTCCGAGATCTCGAACCAGTACCAGCGGCGCGCGGACCTGATCCCGAACCTCGTCGAGACGGTGAAGGGCGCGGCGGACTTCGAGAAGGAGACGCTCGCGGCGGTCGTCGAGGCGCGTTCGCAGGCGACGAGCATCCAGGTGACCCCCGAGCTCGCCAACGATCCGGCGGCGCTGCAGAAGTTCATGGACGCCCAGGGCCAGCTCTCGAGCGCGCTCTCCCGGCTCTTCGCGGTCGCCGAGGCGTACCCGCAGCTCAAGGCGACCGAGGCCTTCCGCGATCTCCAGGCCCAGATCGAGGGCACCGAGAATCGCCTCACCGTCGCCCGCGGCCGCTACATCGAGTCCGTGCAGGGCTACAACACCCTCGTCCGCTCGTTTCCGGCCGTGCTGACCGCGAAGGTCATCGGCGCCGAGCCGAAGCCGACCTTCGAGGCGCGCGCCGACGTCGGCGACAAGCCGCCGGCGGTCCAGTTCTGATCCGCGCCGCGCTCGGCGTCCTGCTCTTCGTCCTCGGGTCGCTCGTCGCGTCGACGGGCCAGGCCCTGCTCGAGGTCCGTCCGCTCAGCGCCCGGGTCCACGACGATGCCGGCCTGCTCGGCCCCGACGAGGCCCGCTCCCTCGAGGTCGAGCTCGAGCGCTTCGAGCGCGAGACCGGTCATCAGCTGGTCGTGCTGACGGTGAAGGGCCTCGAGGGCGAGGCGATCGAGTCCTTCGCGTTGCGGGTCGCGGAGGCCTGGCAGGTCGGGGACGCGCAGCGCGACGACGGGGCGATCCTGATCGTCGCGGCCGAGGATCGCCGAGCGCGGATCGAGGTCGGCTACGGCCTCGAGGGCGCGGTCCCCGACGCCCTCGCCGCCCGCATTCTGCGCGAGCAGATGATCCCGCGCTTTCGCGTCGGGGAGATGGGGGCGGGCGTGCGCGCCGGCGCCTTGGCCGTGATGGCGGCGGCGCGGGGCGAGGTCGTGCCGGGCGGCGACGCGCGGGGCCGACGCGGTGCCGCAGGGGAAGGCGATCGGGGGCTGTCGGCCGCCCACGCGGTGCTCCTCGCCGTCCTGCTCGGGGCCTTCGTCGGCGGCAATTTCGGTCGGCGTCGGCGCGGGATCGGATCGCTGGTCGGCGCCTCGATCTCCGGTGTCCTGGCCTTCGTGCTCACCGTCTTCCTGCCGGCGGCGATCTTCGCGGCGCTCGCCGGTCTCGTCCTGTCCTTCGCGTTCTCCGGCGGGCCGCCGGCGGGCGGGCTGCGCGGGGGTCCGCGGGGCTGGGGCTCGGGGGGACCCGTCGGCGGCTGGGGAGGCGGATTCGGCGGCGGGGGCTTCGGAGGCGGCGGGTTTGGCGGAGGCGGGGGTGGATTCGGAGGCGGCGGCGCCTCGGGGAACTGGTAGATGCGGCCTTCGAATCTGATCGGGCCGGCGGATCGTGAACGCATCGAGGCGGCGGTCCGGTCGGCGGAGGCGGGAACCTCGGGCGAGATCGTCGTCCAGGTCGTCCGGCGCTCGGACGTCTTCGCGGTCTCGCCGTGGCGGCTCGCGGTGCTGCTCGCGGCGATCGTCCTGCTCGGCGCCGAGTGGTTCGCGCCCGAGGCCTCGCTGCTCACGCTGTTCGGCCTGCAGTCGGCGGCCGTCGTGTTCGCCCATGCGGCCTGCGCCTCCGACTTCGTGCGGCGACTTGGCCTCCGGGAGGACGAGCTCGAGCGCGCCGCGGATCGCGGGGCCCTCGACGCCTTCCGCCAGCACGTCCTGCGACGGACCGAAGGGCGGACGGGCATCCTGATCTACGTCTCGCTTCTCGAGCATCGGGTCGTCGTCCTCGGCGAGGAGGCGATCGATCGAGCGCTCGGCGAGGGGGAGACCTGGGACGCGGTCGTCGCCGACGTGCTCGAGGGCATTCGCGCGGGCCGGGCGGCCGACGGGATCGTTCGGGCGGTCGAGCGCTGCGGGGCGATGCTGGCGCATCCGCTGCCCCGGGCGGCGCACGACCAGGACGAGATCGTCCACGGCCTGATCCTCTCGGACTGAAGCGGTGGCGACCGATCCGACCCCGCGACCGAGCTCCCAGCTGCGCCGCGATCTGCGCGCCATGCTCGGCGACGGCGTCGCCTTCAGCGTCATGGTCGGGATCGGCGAGTCGTATCTTCCGGCCTTCGCCCTGGCCCTGGGCCACGGCGACGTCGTCTCGGGGCTCGTCGCGACGGTGCCGATGCTGGCGGGCGCTCTGCTCCAGCTCGCTTCGCCCTCGGCCGTCGGCCTGCTCGACTCCCATCGACGCTGGATCGTGCTCTGCGCGAGCCTGCAGGCGCTCTGCTTCGTACCGCTCGTCGTCGCGGCCCTCAGCCACGAGATGGATCTGCTGCTCCTCTATGCCACGGCCTCCCTCTACTGGGGGCTCGGGATGTCGACGGGCCCGGCCTGGACGACCTGGGCGAGCTCGCTGGTGCCGCGGCGCCTCCGGCCGGCGTTCTTCGCCAATCGCGCGCGGGCGGCCCAGCTCGCCCTCGTGCTCGGCCTCGGGAGCGGCGGTCTGATCCTCCAGCTCGGCAAGGGCCGGGGCGCCGAGTTCGAGGGCTACGCCCTGATCTTCGCGCTCGCCCTCGTCGCCCGCGGCGTCTCGGCGGCCTTCCTCTACGCCCAGCGTGAGCCCCGGACCCTCGAGGTCGGCGAGACCAGCATCTCGCCCGCCATCGTCCGCAAGCACGTCCGGACGGGCGGCCACGGCCGGCTCCTGCTCTTCCTGCTCGCCTTCCAGATGGGCGTGATGATCGCGTCCCCCTACTTCACGCCCTTCATGCTGTCGGAGCTCGACCTCTCCTACCTCGAGTTCACGATCCTGACCGCCACCGCCTTCGGCGCCCGCGTCTTCACGCTCCCGTTTCTCGGCCGCTATGTCCGCCGCGTCGGCACGAAGCGGGTCCTCTGGCGGGCGGGCCTCTCGATCTCGACCTTCCCGATCCTCTGGCTCGCGAGCGATCATTTCGCCTGGCTGCTCCTGCTCCAGGTCGTGTCGGGGGTCGGCTGGGCCGCCTTCGAGCTGGCGAGCCTCCTCTCGTTCTTCGAGCGCATTCCGCCGCACGGCCAGACGAGCGTGCTGACCCTCTACAACCTGGCGAATGCGACGGCGATCGTCGTCGGGAGCGCGATCGGAGGCGGGCTGCTCCGCGGCTTCGGCGAGGGCCCGACCGGGTTCGTCGCGATCTTCGTCGTTTCGACCCTGACCCGGGCGGTGATGCTCGGCCTGCTGCGCCGCGTGCCCGAGCTCGAGAATCCGGGCGAGCCGCCGCCGCTTCGACCGCTGGCGGCCCGGCCGGGGACGGGGGCCGACCAGCGCCCGGTGCTCACCGATCAGGGCGAGTTCCATCGGGATTGAGGCCGGGGCTGACGGATTTTCCAGGATCGCGGTTAATCTTCCGTCCCGGTGCCGCCCTTCCATCGCGGTACCCGGGCAGGCCGCCGGGCGCGGCCTCCTCGCAGACGGATCGCGAACGCGTCGCGAGCTCATCAAGAGGGCCGATCGGCCCATGGGAAGTCCAGTCATGGCCAATACGCCGACTTCGGCGAAAGAGAACGAGTACGAGGGCGCGATCGATCGGGGACTCGAGGGCATCATCGCCTGCTCGAGCGCGATCAGCACGATCGACGGCACGACACTGATCTACCGCGGCTACACGATCGAGGACCTGGCGGAGAACGCGACCTTCGAGGAGGTGATCCACCTGCTCTGGTTCGGATCGCTGCCGACCGCGGGCGAGCTCGAGAGCTTCCGCGGTCGTCTGGCGCGCAGCATGACGCTCCCGGACGAGATGCGCGTCTGGCTGCTCGGGATGCCCAAGAAGGTCCATCCGATGGACTTCCTGTCGGCGGTCGTCGCGGGGCTCACGCTCCACGACCCCGAGGCGAACATCATGAACATCACGGCCGCCGTCGGAAAGGCTGTGCGCTTGACCGCGCGCATCGGCCTCGTCGTCGGCGCCTACGAGCAGGCGCGCAATGGCCGCTGGCCGATCGAGGCGGATCCGACGAAGTCGATCTCGTGGAACATCCTGCGCGGCATCACCGGCAAGGCGCCGACGCCGTCCCAGGAGCGGGACTTCGACGTCTGCCTGATCCTGCACGCGGACCACGAGCTGAACGCCTCGGCCTTCTCCGCCCGGGTCACGGCGAGCACGCTTTCGGGCATGTACTCGTCGGTGCTCGCCGCGATCGGCACGCTGAAGGGCCCGCTGCACGGCGGCGCGAACGCGGCGGTCATGGCGATGCTTCGCCAGATCGGGAGCGAGGACAAGATCGACTCGTTCCTCGCCAATGCGTTCCAGAGCGGCGACAAGATCATGGGCTTCGGGCATCGCGTCTACAAGAACGGCGATCCCCGCGCCAAGATCCTGAAGGCCATGAGCGAGCGGCTCACGAGCGAGATCGGCCGCCCCGAGTTCTACCGCATGAGCCAGAAGCTCGAAAAGCTCATGAGCGAGAAGAAGGGCCTGATCCCGAACGTCGATTTCTACTCGGCGACGGTCTACAACGCCCTCGGCATCCCGGACGATCTGTTCACGCCGATCTTCGCGGCGAGCCGCATCGCGGGCTGGTGTGCTCACATCATGGAGCAGTACCAGAACAACCGGATCTACCGGCCGCGGGCGCGCTTCATCGGGCGCACGGACGCGAAGTACGTGCCGATCGAGAAGCGCTAAAGGCACCGATCGTCCGACTCGGAGGCCCCGCCGGTCCAAGAGAGGTCCAATCTCAGACCGGGGGGCTCTTCGAGTCGGACGGGGTCGCGTGGATCCCGCCCTGATCTCGCCTAGCTTCACGCCCGTTGCGCACCGGGGGGTGAGATGCAGGGCGAACATCCGTTGATCGGCTCGTGGAAGCTCGATGCCTTCGAGCTCGAGATGAAGGACGGCCGGGTCCTTCATCCCTATGGCCAGGCGTTGGCCGGCTACCTCTTCTACAACGCCGACGGCTTCATGTCCGCGGCCTTCATGAACGCCGCCCGCGGCAAGATCCAGGGCGCCGACCTCGAAGCGGCCGCCAAGACCAGCAGCTACGACCAGTTCATGGCCTATACCGGCCCTTACGAGGTGACGGGTGACCGCATCCGGCATTTCGTGGAGGTCAGCTCCCTGGAAGTCTGGACGGGCACCGTCCAGGAGCGCTGGTTCAAGCTCGACGGCGACCGCCTCGAGCTCCTGACGCAGTCCCTGACCGTGGGCAGCGACGCCCCCGTCGGGCGTCTCGTCTGGACCCGCGTGAAGAACGCAGCCCCCGCCGCGTGAGCGACCGCCCCGAACCCATCGCGGTCGTCGGCATCGGCTGTCGGTATGCGGATGCCCGGGGACCGGCGGAGCTCTACGAGATCGTCCGGAGCCGGCGCAACACGGTGCGCGACGCGCCCGAGCACCGCATCGCGCTCGGCTACGACATCGACCATTTCTACGATCCGCGGCCGCGGATTCCCGGCAAGATCTCGTCGAAGAAGGGCGGCTTCCTCGAGCATCCCGAGCTCTTCGATCCCGAGGCCTTCGGGATCGCGCCCCGCGATGCGCTCACGATGGAGCCGCAGCAGCGGCTGCTGATCGAGGTGACCTGGGATGCCCTCGACGACGCCGGCATCCCGCCCGAGTCGATCCTCGGCGAGCGGGTCGCCGTCATCCTCGGCTACATGGCCGAGGATTATTCGCGCGAGCGCGCAGGCGTCCTCGGCGAGGCCGCCGTCTTCCGCGGCCACGACGTCTTCACCGTCGGCGGCATGTCCCACGCCGTCCTCTCCGGCCGGATCTCCTACCTGCTCGGCGTCACCGGCCCGAGCCTGACCCTCGACACCGCCTGCTCGTCGTCCCTTTATGCCGCCCATCTCGCCTGCGAGAGCCTCCGCCGCGGCGAGTCGAAGATGGCGATCGCCGGCGGGGCGAACCTCTTCCTCTCGCCGGAGGGCAACATCGCGCTCTCGCGGAGCGGGATGCTGTCGATGTCGGGGGCGTGCAAGGCCTTCGATGCGTCGGCCGACGGCTTCGTGCGCGCCGAGGGCGCGGGCGTCGTCGTGCTGCGGCCGCTCTCGGACGCGATCGCCGCCGGCAATCCGATCTATGCCGTGATCCGCGGCAGCGGCATCAGCGCCGATGGCCGCGACGGGGGCCACATGATGGCCCCGGGTCGCAAGGGCCAGGCCCAGGCGATGCGGGACGCCTATGCGATGGCCGGCGTCTCGCCGTCGGACATTCATTACGTCGAGACCCACGGTACGGGCACGATGATCGGCGATCCGGTCGAGATCGGGGCCCTCGCCGACGTGATGGGTCCGGGCCGATCCCCCGACCGTCCGCTGCGCGTTGCCTCCATCAAGGGCAATCTCGGCCATACTGAGTCGGCCTCCGGCGTCGCCGGCCTCATCAACGCCTGTCTCGCGATCCGCCATCGCATGCTCCCGCCGCAGCTCCATTTCGAGACCCCGAGCCCCGCGATTCCCTGGGACAAGATCCCGATCCAGGTCCAGCGCGAGATGGAGCCCTGGCCCCATCCCGAGAAGCCGCTCGTCGGCGTCAACTCCTTCGGCATCAGCGGGACGAACGCGCATTTCGTCCTCGAGGCTCCGCCCGAACCGACCGCGGCGTGCGGTGCGGCGACCGGCGCCGATCCGATCCGTCGTCCATTCCTGCTGCCGATCACCGCCCACGACGCGAACGCCCTCCACGAGATGGTCGAGAAGCTCCGCGATCTTCTGGTCGCCCGGCCCGACCTCGAACTTTGCGATCTCGCCTACACCCTCGCGCGTCGCCGCAGCCTGCGTGCCCATCGCCTCTGCGTCGTCGCGAACGACGTCGACGAGGCCCGCCGGGCCCTCGAGGCCTATCTCGCCGGCGAGGCGAGCCCGCTGGTCCGGACCGGCGTCGCCGGGGCCGCCGCCGCCGCGCCGCTCGTCATGGTCTTCCCGGGTCAGGGCTCCCAGTGGCTCGGGATGGGACGCCAGCTGCTCGAGCGCGAGCCGGCCTTCGCCGCCACGATCGACCGCCTCGACGCCGCCTATCGCCTCCACGTCGACTGGTCGCTGCGCGCCGTCCTCGAAGGACGCTGGGCCTTCGAAGGGGGCATCGACGCGGAGTGGACCAGTCGCCTCGACGTGCTCCAGCCCGTGCTCGTGGCCGTCGAGGTCGCCCTCGCGCGGCTCTGGCAGGGCTTCGGGATCGAGCCCGATCGCGTGCTCGGGCAGAGCATGGGCGAGATCGCGGCGGCCCATGTCGCGGGCGCGCTCTCCCTCGACGACCTCGCGCGCCTCGCGTGCCAGCGGGGTCTCGTCGTCGCGCAGGCCTCGGGTCGGGGCGCGATGGCGGTCGTCTCGCTCGGTCGCGAGGCGGTGGCGCGGCGACTCGCCGATTGGCCCGGGCGCGTCGAGATCGCGGGCTCGAACTCCCCGACGACGACGATTCTCTCGGGCGACACCCCCGCGGTCGCCGCGATGGTCGAGGCCTTCGAGGCCGAGGGCGTCTTCGCGCGCCGCCTCGAGGTCGACTTCGCGTCTCATTGCTTCCACATGGATCCGCTGGTCCCGCCCTTCCGCCGCGCGATCGGCGTGATCGACGCGCAGGCGGCGAGCGTTCCCTTCGACTCGACCGTCGACGGGACGACGAAGAGCGGCGAAGCGCTCGATGCCGACTACTGGATCCGGAACCTGCGCGAAGCCGTCGCCTTCGACCGCGGCCTCGGCGCCGCCCTCGAGGCCGGGGGCGAGATCTTCCTCGAGGTCTCGCCGCATCCGACCCTGCCGCGGGCGATCGACGAGACCGCTCAGAGCCTCGGCCACTCGCCGCGGTACGTCTCGTCGCTCCGCCGCGCGGAGGACGAGCAGAAGAGCCTGCTCGTCTCGCTCTCCGAGCTCTTCGTGCGCGGGCGTCGGATCGATTGGGCGGCGCTCCATCCGACGGGGCGCGTCGTCGACCTCCCGCTCTACGCCTATCAGCGCAAGCGCTACTTCTTCAGCGACCGCAGTCGCCTCGACACCTTCCGGCCGACCCATCCGCTGCTCGGGGCGCGCACGGACTCCTCGCTCGATCCCCGACTCCACAGCTGGGACTTCTCTCTCGACGCCGACAGCGGGAGCTTTCTCGCCGATCGCCGTGCCACGGAGCGCGCCGGGCTCCCCCTCGTCACCGAGGCCCCGGCAGCCCTCGACGTCGAGCTCGCCCTCGCGGCGGCCGATGCGCTCTGGCCCGGCCGGGCGACGCGGGTCCTCGACCTCGTTCATGTCCGACCGATCGAGCTCGGACCCGTGGGCCGCCGCACGATCCAGGTCGTCGTTCGCGAGGACGGACGGGCGGGCGGCGAGCTGCGGGTCTCGAGCCGGGGCGCGTCCGGCGAGGACTGGCTGCTCCACGCAACGGCTCGTCTCGCGCCGCCGGCGGACGCCGCGCTCCGCCCCTCGACGCCGCTCGTCCGCGAAGGCCACGAGAGCCTGTCGATCGACGACCATCATGCCGCGCTCGAGCGCTGCGGTGTGGGTCCGGGCGCGAAGGGTCGCGTCCTGCGCGAGCTCGAACGGGCTCCCGCTGCCGACGGAGCGGTCGAGGCCGCGCCGCGGACCGTGGTCGGGAAGCTGATGCTGCCGCGCAGCCTCGAGTCCGAGTGGTACGCCTATCATGCCCATCCGCTGATCCTCGAGGGGGCCTTCCAGCTGGCGGGGGCGCTCTTCGCGTCCCTCTCGGCGGGCCGGGTCCGCTCCGTCGACTCGGTCGAGCTCACGGGCGGGATCGGGAGCGATTGTGTCGTTCGCGCCGTGCGCCGCGAGGAGGCGGCCGAACGGGGATCCGATGGACGGACGGTCGTCATCGATCTCGAGCTCTTCGATCGAAAGGGCGCTCTGCTCGGGCGGATCGGGGGGCTGCGCCTCGAAGCGCTGCCGGCGCGGCAGGACCGGAGAGAGGCGACGGCGAGCGAGTGGCACCGCATCGAGTGGGTCGCCGCCGACCTCGGGCTGCTCGAGGCGGAGCGAGAGGTCGAGCGCTTCATCCTGGTCTCCGACTCGGAGTCGAACGCGGCCTGGCTCGCGGCGGAGCTCAACAAGCAGGGCGTCGAGATCCGCTTCTGCGAGAAGGTGGAAGACCTCGAGCCGCTCGTCCGGATCCTGCGGGCGAACGGTGACGGTCGATTCGGCTTCCTGCTCCTCGCCTGGGGCGATCCGGCCGCCGACGCGACACCCGAGCCGGCGTTCCAGCGCGAGTTCCGGGTCGGCCAATGGGCCGTCGCGATCCGCGAGCACGTCGCCGACGCGGCGCAGATCTGGATCGCGACGCGCGGGCTCCAGCCGCGCGAGGACGAGGCGGGACTCGCGGCCCGGCTCGCGCCCCACGTCGCCCGGGAGATCGACACCTTCGCGAGCTGCGCCGAGATGCAGCAATGTCGCCTCTTCGACGCGCGCGGCGCCCTCGGCGACGCGGATTTCGCCTGGCTCGCGTCCCTCGTCGGACGAGCCGGCTTCGAGCGACAATTCCGCATGGCGAGCGCCGGCGCGCAGGTCCCGCGACTCGTGGTGATCGACGAGGTGACGGCCGGAATCTCGGGCCCCGGCGCGGAATCGCGCGCGGGGGACGCGCGATCCCCGTCGCGCGCGATCGCCGGCGAGCGCAACTTCCGCGCCCTGCGGACCGGACGCGAGGGGCGCGCTGCGGTCGCCCTCGTCGCGTGCGGGGAGCGCTCGCTCGCGGTCGACGAGGTCCGGGTCGAGGTGCGCGCGGCTTCGCTGACGAGCTTCGACGTGCTCGCAGGGCTCGGCCTCGGGCGACGGGCGCCGGGCGGGGCGGTCGATGGCGCCTCCGGGCGCGGCGGGCTGGGCCTCGATTTCGCGGGGGTCGTCACGGCGGTCGGATCCCGCGTGTCGGATCTCGCGATCGGCGATCGCGTCGTCGGCATCGCGGGCGCGGCGGACGGTGCGGTCGCGCGGCGGATCGGAGTGCCGCGCCGGCGGGTCGCGGTGCTGCCCGAGCGGCTCGACTTCCTCTCGGCGGCGAGCCTCGCCTGGCCCGGTCTCGTCGCGCGCCACGTGCTCGCGGAGGTCGCTCGCGTGCGGCCCGGAGACAAGGTGCTCGTCGTCTCGGCGGGCGGTGGTGTCGGGCTCTCGCTCGTCGAACGGGCACATGCCCTCGGCGCCGAGGTCCACGCGACCGCCTGCACGCCGGCGCGGCGCGCGGCGCTCGCGGTGCAGGGGGCGTTCCTCTTCGACGAGGGCGGGCCGAGC
>JBIPOQ010000421.1:0-3753 GCA_044379055.1 Myxococcota bacterium | reverse complement strand
GGCGGTCAAGCGATTGGCCGCCTTCTCGCGTTTCACGGCACGGCCGGAGACGGCCGATCTCGAAGTCGCGAGGATTTCCATGCGGAGCGCCGCGGAAGCGCCCATCAAGACCTTCGTCGAGGCGACGCGCTACCTCGACGGCCTGATCAATCGCGAGCGGACGGGCGACTACGTCTATTCGCGCCTCGACCTGCGCCCCATCGAGGCGCTGCTCGACGCGCTCGGGCGACCCCAGGATGCGCTCTCCATCGTTCACGTCGCCGGCTCGAAAGGCAAGGGCTCCACCTGTCTGCTCGCCGAAGCGATCCTCGGCGCCCTCGGCGAGCGCGTAGGCACCTTCACGTCCCCGCATCTCGAGAGCTGGATCGAGCGATTCCGCATCGGCGGTCGCGAAGTCGACGAGGCGAGCCTGGTCGCCGCCGTCGAGCGGGTCCGCCCGGTCGTCGACGCCTTGCGCGAAGGGCCTCCCGAGACCCGGCCGAGCTTCTTCGATGCGACGACCGCGATCGCCTTCGTTCTGTTCGCCGAAGCCCGGGTCGACCGCGCGGTGATCGAGGTCGGGCTCGGCGGCCGGCTGGACTCGACGAACGTCGTGCGCCCGGCCGTCACCTGCATCACCAGCATCGAGCTCGAGCACACGGACAAGCTCGGCTCGACCGAAGCGGCGATCGCCGGCGAGAAGGCGGGCATCCTGAAGCCGGGCGTGCGGGCGATCGTCGGGGCGCTTCGTCCCGAGGCGGCCGAGGTCGTCCGCCAGCGAGCGGAGACGGTCGGCGCCCCGGCCTGGACGCAGGGCGAGCAGTTCGACGTGCACGCGGTGGAGAAAGACGCAGGGGGCTTCGACGGCGCGGCGGTCGCCGATCGTCGCGTGCGCGCGACGCAGTCCGCGACCGGACCGCAGCCCTGGCCGGACCCGCCTGCGCAGCGGATCCGCTTCGAGTCCGCGGGCTGGGCGCCGATCGAGGCGACGCTGCCGGCCCTCGGTGCCGCCGCGGTCACCAACGCGGGTCTCGCGATCGCCTGTGTGCGCGCGCTCGGTGCCCATTCCGAGGCGGCGATTCGAGACGCGGCGCGACGAGGACTCGCCGGTGTCGTGCTGCCGGGACGGATCGAGATCCTCGCGAACGACCCCGCCGTCCTCATCGACGCCGCGCATACCGATCGCTCGGCCCGGGTCGTCGCCGAGGCCCTCACGACCCTCGCGCCCGACGGCTTCGACCTGCTCTTCTCGATCTCGAGCGACAAGAACGTCGATGCCGTCCTCGAAGCGCTCCTGCCCGGGGCCAGTCGCGTCTGGCTGACGCGCGCCGATGCGCTGCGCTCCTCCGATCCCGCGCAACTCCTCGAGCGCATTCGCGCCCGGCGCCCGGATCTCCCCGTCGAGATCGTGCCCGATCCCGTAGCGGCGGCACGGACGGCGCGGGCTGCCTTGCCGCCCCGGCGAAGGCTCTGTGCCATCGGCTCGGTCTTTCTCGCGGGCGTGACGCGCCGGACCCTCGGCGCGGGCGCGCCGCGGTCCGGATCGGGAGACGACTAACGCGGTCGGGGCGGAAGGCCGAGCTGCAGGCGCATCTCGTTGTAGACGTCGAGGAGCGCGATCGAGCTCGTCTCCGGCGGTCGCACGCGGCGATTCGCGCGCAGCGCGCGGGCGGCGCCTGCGAGGTCCGTGATCGATCGGCGCAGGCGCCCGGCCGTCTTCTCGAACTCGGAGATCTCGCTGCTCGCGAGCCAGAGCGCCTGCAGGAGCTCCGCCTGGGCCTGCTGTCGCTCGGCGAGCTCTTCGAGGCGGCGCGCGAGCTCGCGACGACCGCGGGCATCGAGAGTCTTCGGATCCGCTCGCCAGGCGCCGTAGTCGAGGGCCGCGAGGGATTTCTCGATCGCGAGCGCCGTCGCGTGGGCGGCCCAGGCGATCTCGAAGCGCGCGAGCCCGCCGAGGTCGTTCGGGACGGCGCCGTCCGCCAGACGCTCGACGTCGCGAAGCACCGGCTCGATGCGCCGCGCGCTGCGTTCGAGCACCGCGCGGTCGGCGTGCTGCAGGAAGAAGCTCCGCTCAAGGCCGTCGAAGTAGAGATACTGCAGCGCCGAGCCGTTGAAGATCTTGAAGCCCGCATCGTGGACGGCGCCGAGTCGGCGATACAGGCGGCCGAACGCCGGCGAGTCCTCGCCGAAGATCGCGCGTCCGAAGGCGCGGTCGAAGCTTTTCTCGTCGGTCGGGCCCGACCAGGCCTGCTGGGCGCCCTGGGCGTAGGCGTAGAGCGAGGCGCCGAGGGTGTTGTAGTGGCCGAAATCGCCCCAATCCGTGTTCAGGAAGCCGGTGGCGCCGTGACGTTTTCCGGCTTCGGCCCAGCGCGCGATGTTCGCCTCGCTGTTCGCGATCCGCGGAAAGAGGCAATTCCAGGCGGAGGTCCCGGGCGAGACCCAGAACTCGAAGCCGTGGCGGCGAAGCTTCGCGATGCGGTCGGCCTCGAAGCTCGCCTCGTACCACCAGTCGATCAAGACCGTGTCGGGGGCGAGCCGCGGGATCTGGTCGGCGTGCTTGTAGGCGAAGTCGGCCCAGATCATCAGCTGCTTGCCGTGCTTGCGGGCGAGGCGCTCGAGGGCGTCGACATGGCCCGCGAAGAGCTCGCCCGGGCTCTTCTTCGGCGCACGCCGCGCCGACTGCCCGCGCCCGAGATCGAAGGGCTCGTCGCAGTTCGCGTTGAAGCGCTTCGAGCGGAAGAGCGGCAGGAACTCGTCGTAGAGATCCTCGAGGAACGCGTAGGTCTCGGGGCGGCTCGGCGAGACCGACCAGCGCCGATCGCTCTCGGCGAGCTTGCGGTAGCGGGGAAGCGAGAGCACGCGCTCCATGTGGCCCAGGGACTGGAGGCAGGGGACGAGCTCGACACCGCGATCGGCGGCGTAGGCGTCGAGGGCGAGGATCGTCTCGGCGTCGAGGGGCGATGCGCCTGCGCCGATCTCCGGATGGCGGCGGAAGGCGAAGGTGTGCTCGACGTAGAGCATCAGGACGTTGAGACGCAGCCGCGCGCAGAGATCGACGAGCGCCTCGAGCGTCGCGCGTCGGGGCACACGTCCCCGCGACACGTCGAGCATGACGCCGCGGTCCCGGAAATCCGGCTGGTCGAGGATCTCGAGCGCCGGGATCCGGCCCCCGCGACGCGCGAGGTCGCCGAGGGTCTGGAGCCCGTAGCGCAGACCGTGGAGGGTCGGCGCGGCGAGCTCGATGCCGCGGGGCGACACGGTCAGGCGATAGGCGTCGCGCGCCGTGTCGGCCTTCGGCGAGAGGGCGGCCCGTCGATCGAGCCGACAGACGATCGCCGGGCCGTCGCGGGGCACGGTCCGCGGGCGCTCGATCGCGAGCTCGACCCCGCAGCGCGCTCGCCAGCGTCGCGCGAGGGCCTGGGCGCCGAGCAGCAGCGATCGTTCGAGGCTCGGATCGCTCGCGGCCCGATCGCCGGCCGCGGCCCGATCCGGCGCGGGGAGGAAGATCGGCAGCGAGGGCGGGAGGCGGAGCTCGCCGCGACGGCGACGAACGCGCTTCGGGGCCGGGAGCAGGGGCGGAAGCCCGGTCGTCTTCGCGCGCGTCGGTGTCGCGCGCTTCTCGCTTCGCATGCGGGCCCCCATCGGCCGCGCAGTGTACGCCGATCGGACGAGGGGCCAAAGCGGCGGCCAGCGGACGGGGGCCCGAAAAGAGAAGCGCCCGAGCTGGCTCCTCGCACGAGGTGTGCGAAGGGAGGGGTAGCCAGCCCGGGCGCG
>JBIPOQ010000038.1:0-13298 GCA_044379055.1 Myxococcota bacterium | reverse complement strand
CGGGACCTCGAGACGACGCGTCACCCCGTGCTCGACGAGACCGAACGCGCTCGGCGCGACGAGATCCAACAGCTGGAGGCCCAGATCGCGCAGATCGACGAGGGCATCCGGACGGCCGTCTCGCGCCTCGTGCCGCCGGAGTCGGCCGTCGAGATCCTCGAAGAGCTGCTCGCCGACGATGGTCGACTCGAGCTCGTCCATCTGACGAGCGAGGCCCCGCGCCGACTCGGCCCCGAGGAGACGAGCGGCGCGAGCACCCTCTACCACCACGGCCTGCGCCTCGAGATCCAGGGCGACTTCGCCGCCACCCTCGACTACCTGCGCCGCCTCGAAGCGTCCGACTGGCAGCTGCTCTGGGACCGCTTCGAGTACCGCGTCGAGAGCCATCCCGAGGCGCGCGTGACGATCGAGATCCACACGCTCTCGGAGCGGGAGGAATGGGTCGGTGTCTAGCGCCACCACGATCCGCCGCCGGATGATCGGCGGGATCCTCGCGACGGCGTTCGCGCTCGGCCCGGCGCGAGCCGCGGAGCCGCTCTCCGATCCGACTCGTCCGCCCGACGTCGCACGGGAGGCCGTCGTCCCGCTGGCCCAGTCGGGCAAGGGCGAGCTCGCCTTGCACGCGATCTTCCATGCGGACGACCGCCGCATCGCAGTGATCAATGGCGTGCGTGTGCGCGAGTCCGAGTCGATCGAGGGCGCCCGCGTCCTCGCGATCGAGGCCGATCGCGTCCGCCTTCGGCGGGGGACCGAGATCGTCGAGCTCGAGCTCGTCTCGCCCGCGTTCAAGAATGCCCGTCTCGCGGGCGAGCGTCGCGGCGATCCCGCCGCGGCGACCGACCGCGCGGGGACGGCCGATCCCAAAGGAGGGTCGAAATGATCTCGTTCGGAGGCCGCTCGGCGGCGATCGTCGCGGCCCTGGCCCTCGCGCTTCAACCGCTCGGCTGCGCGTCGAACGCGAAGTCGAGCGCGTCGGCGGAGGCAGCGGAGGGATCCGGCTCGAGCCCTGCGGCGACCGCGCTTCCGCCCGACGTCGAAGAGGCGCTGCTCCCGAGTCCCGACTCCCCGCGCGCCGCTGCGACGCGACCCGACGAGCCGCGCTTCGACGTCACCGTCGACCGCGCCCCCGCACGCCAGTTCTTCATGAGCCTGGTCGAAGGCACCGATCAATCCCTCGCCCTCGCCCCCGGCGTCGACGGCGAGATCACGCTCTCGCTTCGGGACGTGACCGTCGAGGAGGTCCTCGACACCGTCCAGCAGGCCTACGGATACGGCTACGAACGCACACGCACCGGGTTCCTCGTGCTCCCGGCCGGTCTCCGCACGCGCGTCTTCCAGCTCGACTACCTGAACCTCCACCGCAAGGGCACCTCCGACACCCGCGTCAGCTCGGGACAGATCGCCGACCAGGTCTCGAACGGCGGTGCCAACGGCATGAACGGCGCCAACGGCGCTCTCACGAACGGTCCGATGATGACCGGGGGCGCGGCCCGCGGCGCCATCACCGGCAGCCAGGTCCAGACCCAGAGCGACGCCGATCTCCGGAACGAGATCGTGACGAGCGTCAAGGCGATCGTCGGCGACGCCGAGGGTCGCGACGTCGTCTCGAGCCCCCACGCCGGGCTGCTCGTCGTGCGGGCCTTCCCCGACGAGCTCGATCGGGTCGCTTCCTACATCCGCTCCGCCGAGCTGTCGCTCAATCGCGTCGTGATCCTCGAGGCGAAGATCCTCGAGGTGACGCTCAGCGACGGATTCCAGTCCGGCATCAACTGGGCGAAGCTCGCTTCGGTCGAAGGAACGACCGGCGTGATCGGCCAGACCGGCGGCGGCACGATCCACGACACGGGCTATTCCGACAGCCGGAATCCCGACGGTCCCGACCTCGGTCCGCCGCTCTCGGACCTGCTGGCCGGGACCGCGAGCAGCGCCTTCGGCGGCGTCTTCTCCCTCGCGCTCCAGGCCGACAAGTTCAGCGTCTTCATCGAGCTGCTCGAGAGCCAGGGCAAGGTCCGCACGCTCTCGAACCCCCGCATCTCGACGGTGAACAACCAAAAGGCCGTCATCAAGGTCGGCAGCGACGAGTTCTTCGTGACCAACGTCTCGACGACCGTCGTGACGGGGACGGCGACGACGTCGACGCCCAACGTGACCCTGACGCCCTTCTTCTCGGGCATCGCGCTCGACGTGACCCCGCAGATCAGCGACGTCGGAGACGTCATCCTGCACGTCCATCCCTCGGTCACCGAGGTCGAGGACCAGACGAAGACCTTCACGATCTCGGACCTCGAGCAGGAGCTGCCGCTCGCGTTCTCGACGATCCGCGAGTCGGACAGCATCGTGCGTGCGGAGAGCGGACAGATCGTCGTGATCGGCGGACTGATCCAGAACGACGACCGCGATCAGACCTACGGCGTGCCCTGGCTCTCGCGCGTCCCCTGGCTCGGGCGGCTCTTCGAGCACTCGAAGCTCGCGAGCGCGCGGACCGAGCTCGTGATCCTGCTGCGGCCGATCGTGGTCGAGAACGAGGTCTGGGCGAGCCAGCTGCGAGAGACCTCGGGCCGACTCGACGCGATCTGGAATACGGGCCGCAAGTCGCGGGACGAAGAGCTCTCGCTCGATGGCTGGCTGCCGCCGACACCGCCGGTCAGCCGCCCGAGACCGGAAAACTGAAGAGGTCGAGCGACACGATGTACCTCGAGCATTTCGGACTGAAGCGCCTTCCCTTCGAAGCGACCTCGAACGGCTCGCTCTACGTCGATCTCCCGGAGCACCGAGAGGCCCGCAACGTCGTGCTCTTCGGCCTCCGATCGGGCGAGGGCTTCGTCAAGGTGGTCGGCGAGGTCGGCACCGGCAAGACGGCACTCTGTCGCGCGGCGCTCGGAAGCCTCGGCGCGGAGTTCCTCCCGATCTTCGTGCCCGATCCGGTGCTGCGCCCGAACGCGTTTCTCGCGATGGTCGCCGACGAGCTGGGCGCCGTCGTGCCTGCCCGGGCGCCGCTCCAGCTCCTCAAGCAGCGGCTGCGGGAGGTCCTGCTCGACGTCGCGCGCGAAGGACGCCGCGTGGCGCTCTTCGTCGACGAAGCGCAGACCATGCCGACCCCGACCTTCGAGGCCCTGCGACTGCTCTCGAACCTCGAGGCGCCGAAGGGAAAGCTCCTGCAGACCATCCTGATCGGGCAGCCCGAGCTCGACGCACGCCTGGCCTGCTATGCGCTGCGGCCCCTGCAGCAGCGGATCGCCTTCTCGGCCCGCCTCGCCCCCCTCGGTCTCGAGACCTGCCGCGTCTACGTCCAGCGACGCCTGATCGAGTCGGGCGGCCGGGATCCCCGCCTGTTCACGTCGGGCGCCCTGCAGCAGATCCACCGCGCGAGCGGCGGCATTCCCCGGCTGATCAACGCGCTCTGCCACAAATCGCTGATGGCGGCCTTCGCCGAAGATCGCTTCCGCGTCGAACGGCGGCACGTTGCCCGCGCGATCGCCGAGAGCGAAGTCATCCGACGCTGGCAGACCCGCCCGCTCGCAGGGCTGCGCGCCATGCTCTCGACGCCGCGTACCTGGATCACGGCCACCCGCCAGGAGCCCACGGCATGAGCCTCGTCGACGACGTCCTGATCTAGGCCGAGCGCCGTCGCGGCGGAGCGCGACGCGTGCGCGGCGTCCGCCTCGACGACCTGGTTCCGAGCCGGAAGGACGCCCAGCCGCGCCGCAGGGCAGCCGGCTCGCGCAGCCTCCGTCTGGCGATCGCCTTGCTGGCCGGTGTCGCGGCGATCGCCGCCGTAGCCGTCCTCCTCCCCGGCGAACTCGCCCGATCGTGGCCGACACGTCCGATCGGGGAGCCTGCACCCGCCCTCACGCCACCGGTCGCCGCCGCGCGAGTCGAAACCGGACCCGTGAGCGAATCGGTCGAGGCCGCAGATCCGACGCCGACCTCCTCCGCGCCGGCCTCTTCCGCACCGGCCGCTCCGAGCCCGACCGCGACCCGGCGCCCGACGCGCGTCGAGGCGATCGCCGTCGAGCGGACGCCTTCGTCGACACGACTGCGCATCCTGACCGACGGCGCGACCGTCCATCGCCTCGAGCACGACGCCGCCGCGGCGCGCCTCGACGTCGTCTTGACGCAGGCGAGTCTCGTCGAGCCGAACGCCGCTCTCGATCTCCTCGATACGCCGATCCGATCCCTCGACCTGCGCGCCGAATCCCCGGATCTCCGCCTCGCCCTCGAGCTCGACCCGGACGTCCGCGTCCAGAGTCGCTGGCTCGCTCTGCCCAGGGGCGCAGCCCTCGTCGTCGATCTTCAATCGGCCGGGACCGCCGCACCCGAAGCCGAAGGGACGGAGACAGGGGCAGAGGATCCGGTCGCGTCGCTCGATCCGATCGAAGCTGCGCAGTTCGCCGAGGCCGAGCTCCCCTTCCTCCTCGAGCCGGAGATCGCCCCGATCGAGCCGGCGGGCATCGTCGACGAAGTGATCTCGCCGAGCCTCGGCAATCCGGCCGAGCTCCACATCGAACGGTCGCGCCAGGATCGCGAGCGGGCCGAGCGGGCCGAGCTGAGAGCCCGGGTCGAGCAGACCCTCGAGGCCGCGCGACGTGCGCGGGCGGAGAAGCGATTCGCGGAGGCCGATGGGCTGTACGCCGAGGTGGTGTTGCTCGCCCCGAACGACCGACCCGCCCTCGTCGAATGGTCGAGCCTGCTCGTCGAGGACGGTCGGACCGACAAGGCCATCGCGCTCCTCGAGAGCGCGCGATCGCAGGCGCCCCGAGACGAGACCCTGCTGATCGCTCACGCCCGTCTGCTCGGGCGCGACGGCGACCTGCCCCGCGCGATCGCGCTCCTCGACGGCAGCGGGCTCGCCGTCACCGAGTCTCCCGACGTCCACGTCCTCTCGGCCGCCTACCACCAGCGCGCCGGCGATCATCCGACCGCCATCGAGCGCTACGAGCAGATCCTGCGCCGCTTCCCCGAGGAGTCGCGCGGCTGGCTCGGCCTCGGCATCTCGCTCGAGGCCGTCGGCCGAAGGGAGGAAGCACGCGACGTCTACCGGATCGCGCTCCAGGTCGGCGAGCTCGGGGCCGGCTCGCGCCGCTGGGTGACGACGCGTCTGTCCGCCCTCGGTCAGGAGGACTGAGGCCGTGGCGCGCAAGAAGGTCCGGATCGGCGAGCTGCTGGTCGAAAATCGCGTCATCAGCGAGACCCAGCTCCGCAACGCCCTCGAGAGCCAGAAGAAGACGGGCCTCAAGCTCGGTCGTCAGCTGATCGAGGCCGGCTACGTCAGCGAGGACCGATTCCTCGAGTTCCTCTCCCAGCAGCTCGAGATCCCCCACGTCGATCTCACCCGCTACGAGATCCAGAAGGCGACCGCCGAGCTCCTGCCCGAGACCGCCGCCCGCCGCTTCCGCGCGATCGTGCTCGAGGTCAAGAACGGCACGGCCCTCGTCGGCATGGCCGATCCGACCAACATCTTCGCGATGGACGAGATCGAGCGGCTCCTGAAGCTCTCCGTCGAGCCCGCCGTCGTCCGGGAGTCCGAGCTCCTCGCCGCCATCGACCGCAACTACTCGCGCGCGAGCGAGATCCACACCCTCGCCGAGGAGCTCCACGACGAGCTCGACTCGAGCAGCGACTTCGACCTCTCGCAGCTCGATGCGAACGTCGGCGAGAGCGACGCCGCCGTCGTCCGCCTGCTGAAGTCGATCTTCGAGGACGCCGTGCGATCCGGCACCTCCGACATCCACATCGAGCCCGACGAGATCTGCCTCCGGATCCGCCAGCGAATCGACGGCCTGCTCCACGAGCAGGTCATGAAGGAGGCGCGCATCGCCTCCGCGCTCGTCCTCCGGCTGAAGCTCATGGCCGGGCTGAACATCTCGGAGCGGCGGCTGCCCCAGGACGGGCGCTTCAACATCCGGATCGGGGATCGCGGCATCGACGTGCGCGTCTCGACCATGCCCGTGCAGTGGGGCGAGTCCGTCGTGATGCGCCTGCTCGACCAGAGCCAGGGGGCGCTCGGCCTCGAACGCATCGGAATGCCCGGTCGGATCCTGCGCCGCTTCCGACACTTCATCCATCAGCCCCACGGCCTCGTGCTCGTGACCGGCCCGACGGGCAGCGGCAAGACGACGACGCTCTATGGCGCCCTCGCCGAGCTGAACGACCCGTCGAAGAAGATCATCTCCTGCGAAGATCCGGTCGAATACCGGTTGCCGCGGATCCAGCAGGTTCAGGTCAACGCCAAGATCGGCCTCAGCTTCGCGTCCGTCCTGCGCGCCGCGCTGCGTCAGGATCCCGACATCGTGATGATCGGCGAGATGCGCGATCAGGAGACCGCCGAGATCGGGCTCCGCGCCGCGATGACCGGCCATCTCGTCTTCTCGACGCTGCATACCAACAGCGCCGCCGCGAGCGCCGCGCGTCTCCTCGACATGGGCGCCGAGGGCTTCCTCGTGGCGACCGCGCTGTCCGCCGTGCTCGCCCAGCGCCTGATCCGACGCATCTGCGACGCCTGCTCCGAGCCCCATGTACTCACGAGCCAGGAGAAGATGTGGCTGCGCGCAAACGCCGGCGAGAGCGCGGAGTTCCTGAACTTCCTGAAGCCCCGCGGCTGTCCCCGCTGCAACGGGACCGGCTACCGCGGACGTACCGGCGTCTACGAGCTGCTCGAGCTCGACGAAGCGATGGCCGATGCCCTGCGGCGCGCCGACACGAACGCCTACATCGAGGCCGCGGCGAGGACGACGGGCTTTCGCCCGCTCTCGATCTGCGCGCTCGAGTACGCCTCGAAGGGCGTCACGAGCCTCGAAGAGGTCCTGCGCATCGCGGGCGAGCAGGAAGACACGGGCGGCAACCTGAAGGTCCGGGCCGCCAAGGTCACGGTCGGAGCCTAGGCGACGGAGCGAGCGGCGAGCGATGGCGAGCTTCGACTACACCGGACGCAACTCGGCCGGCGCCGCGATCCGGGGCCGGATCGAGGCCGCCTCGACCGCGGGCGTCGTCGCGGAGCTGACGGGCAAGGGCATCGTGCCGCTCGAGATCGTCGCGAGCCGGACCGACGGCCTCCTGCTCTTCGCCGGCGCCCAGCGCTGGTGGCACGAGCGTTCGATCACGCTGAACGACGTGATCATGTTCTGCCGTCAGATGTCGACGCTGATCCGCGCGGGCGTTCCGATCACGCGCGGCCTCCGCGGCCTCGCCGAGACGATGCGCAACCCCGAGTTCCAGAAGATCCTCGGCGGCATCGCGGACGAGATCGAGAAGGGTCACGAGCTCGCCGGCATCCTCCAGCGTCATCCCCGCGTCTTCTCGAACCTCTTCGTCGCGGTCGTCCACATCGGCGAGAGCTCGGGCCGTCTCGAGGACGCCTTCGAGCGACTCCACGGCTATCTCTCGCTCGAGGAGGAGACTCGTCGGCGGGTCAAGAGCGCGCTCCGCTACCCGGTGATGGTGCTGGTTGCAATCGCGATTGCCATGGTCGTGATCAACCTGTTCGTGATCCCGCCCTTCGCCAAGCTCTTCGAGAGCTTCGGGTCGGACCTCCCCCTGCCGACCCGGATCCTGATGGCGACCTCGAGGCTCAGCGCCGACTACTGGCACGTCGTCCTCCTCGGCTCGGTCGGGCTCGGCCTCTGGGGTCGCCGGTGGGCGGCGACCGAGCACGGGCGACTCGCCTGGCACCGCTGGCAGCTCCGACTCCCGCGCTTCGGCGACCTCCTCGAGCGCGCGCTGCTCGCCCGCTTCTGCCGAACCCTGGCGATCACCCTCGGCGCCGGACTGCCCGTGACCCAATGCCTCTCGATCGCGTCACGCGCCGTCGACAACGAGTTCGTCGCGCGGAAGATCGGCGAGATGCGCGCCGACATCGAATCGGGGGAAACCCTGACGGCCGCGGCCCATTCGAGTCGGCTCTTCACGCCGCTCGTGCTCCAGATGATCGCCGTCGGCGAGGAGACGGGGTCCGTCGAGACGACGCTCTCCGAGGTCGCGTCGTACTACGAGCGCGAGGTGGATTTCGATCTGAAACGCATCGGCGATGCGATCGAGCCCATCATGATCGTGATCGTCGGCGTGCTCGTCCTCGGACTCGCGCTCGGCGTCTACCTCCCGATGTGGGAGCTCGCGTCGGCGTCTCGGGGTTAGTCCGGAGGGATCGGTCCGATCGCGTCGCGAGTCGACGAGAAGCTTCGATTGCACCGATCGCGCAAGTCAAGCCGGCTCGATTCCCGACCGAACAGATCCCCGAATGACCGGTACGAGAGACGCCGGAAACATCGAATCCATCGGGATCGAAAGCGATCACCCGAAACGAACGAGGATGCCCATGACGATTCGGAATTCGGAGATGCGGGGACGGGGTTTCACGATCATCGAGCTGGTGGTCGTGATCGTGATCATCGGGATCCTCGCAGCGACCGCGCTGCCGCGCTTCGTGAATCTCGCCGACGATGCGCACAGCGCCAGCGTCCAGGCGATGAGCAGCTCGTTCCAGAGCGGGATCAACCTGGTCCACGCCGGATGGATCGCGCAGGGCGCGACGAGCAGCGTGAACGCAGTCGCCGTCGAAGGCGGCGGCAGCGTCGGCGTCAACGATGCGGGCTGGCCGGAGAACGCGCTCTCGACGGGCGGCGACGGAGCAGCGAGGCCGAGGACTGTCTCGCCCTCTGGTCGGGGATGCTGAGCGGCGCGCCTTCGATCTCGGAGAAGGAAGGCGTCGCCGACTGGTCCGTCTCGCTCCCCGGCAAGACGACCTGCCGCTACACCTACGGCGCCGCCGCCGGCCGCTTCTTCGACTACGACCTCAGCACCGGAACGATCGCCGTCACGATCCCCTGAACGATCGCCTCGCGCCCCGGCGGCACGCCATGGATCGAATCTCCGTCGGCCGACCGAGCTCGCTTCGCGGCGCGGGCTTCACCCTCGTCGAGGCCGTCGTGCTGATCGCGATCCTCGGCATCCTCGGCGGCGTGGCGGCACCGCGCTTCCTCTCGCTGCGGGATCTCGAAGGGGCGCGGGCCCACCGTCAGGCCCTCTCCGATCTGCGCTATGCGCAGCAGCAGGCCGCCGGATCGGGCTGTCCCGTCGAGGTCGACTTCGACGCAGGCGGCTACCGGCTCCGCCAGCGCTCCGCCTGTCGGACGGGCGAGTTCGACCGCGAGCTCGTCGATCCCGTCACGTCGCGGGCTCCGCTGGCGATCACCCTGCCCGAGGGCGTCCGCCTCTCGAGCACCGTCGACCCGATCGTCTTCGATGCCCTCGGGCGACTGACGACCTCGGGCGGAACGCCGACCGATCTCGTCGTCGACGTCGGCGGGCGCTCCCTCGCGGGCGTCGGCGAGACGGGATTCATCCATGTCCCCTGAGACCGGATGGCAAAGGGCCGCGTCGGCGGGGATGAGCCTGATCGAGCTGGTGATCGCGATCGTCGTGGTCGCCATCTGCCTGACCGGCGCGTTCGCCCTCGTCGACACCACCGTGCGACGCAGCGCCGACCCGATGCTCGAGCGGCAGGCGACGGCGATCGCCGAGGCCTACCTCGAAGAGATCCTCCAGCACGCCTATCAAGACCCCGACGACGCGCGCGTCTGCCCCGCCCCCGAAGCCTCGCGCGCCCTGTTCGACAACGTGTGCGACTACGACGGGCTGGTCGACAGCGGTGCCCGAAGCCAGGTCGGCACCGCCGTCGCCGGCCTCGAGGGATATCGGATCGACGTCGCAATCGATCGCAAGGCGACGCTCGGCGATCTCGCGGGCGACGCGGCGGTGCTTCGGATCGACGTCTCCGTGACGGATCCGCTGGGCCGGACGCTCCGGTTCTCGGCCTACCGGTCGAACGCATGAACGAACGGAAACGGAGAAGCGGCATCTCGCTGATCGAGATGGTGACGGTGATCGTCGTGACGGGGATCCTCTCCGTCGGGCTCGCCGGCATCCTGCGCCATCCGATGCAGGGCCAGGCCGCCGTCTCTCGGCGCGCCGAGCTCGTCGATCTCGCAGACCTCGCGCTCCTCCGAATGAGCCGCGATCTGCGGATGGCACTGCCCAACAGCGTTCGCGTCGACGAGACGGGGACCGGCATCGAGCTGCTGCACGTCGTCGCCGGCGCCCGCTACCGCGCCGA
Source organism: Myxococcota bacterium (assembly GCA_044379055.1). Lineage (GTDB taxonomy): Bacteria > Myxococcota_A > UBA9160 > UBA9160 > UBA4427 > UBA4427. The sequence continues at coordinate 3,190 of JBIPOQ010000038.1, read as the reverse complement.
GCCGGGCATCAATGCCGCGGGCGAGGCGGGCGGGATGGATCACACGAACGAATCCGATGTCCTGAGCTTCGGCGGCGACGCCCGCTGGAACCTGCTCGGACGGATCGGCGGCCTCGATTTCCGCTACGGCACCGCCCTCGCCCGCGGCACCCGGATCGCGATCTATCCGACGGGCAGCGAGGTCTGGAGCGCCGCGGCCGCGAACGCCAGCCCGGCGATCATCACCGCCGCGACGAACCGGATCACGCTCCACGACGACGGCGACGAGGACCAGATCGCCCTCGCGAGCGCCCATCGTTTCAGCCACGTCTCGCCGCGCGCGCGGCTCTACCTGGTCGACTCGCCCGTCAGCTACCTCTGCGACGTCGACGCCGGCGTTCTCTGGCGGGTCGACGGCTATGCGATCACGGCGAGCCAACCGACGGACGTCGCGGCAGCGCCGCTCGCGAGCGGACGGCCGGCGCGGACGGCGGACCGGATCGAGCGCTGTCGCTTCGAGTATCTCCCGGGAACGCCTTCGCGCTCGGGCCTCGTGACCCTCGAGATCGTGATCGCGAGCGCGGGCGAGCGTGTGCGACTCCTCCAGCAGGTACCGATTCCCAATGCGCCGTGAAGCGGGACGCGCGCAGCCCGGACGGGATCGCCGTCGGCGGGGCGGGTTCGCCCTCGTCGCCGCCCTCGCGGTGCTCGTGCTGCTCGCGAGCATCGGCTCGATGATGCTGCGGCTGACGGGCGTACAGCAGGCGCGCTCGTCGATCGCGATCCTCGGGGTCCGCGCGCATCTCGCGGCGCGCAGCGGAATCGAGTGGGGGCTCCACCGCGCGATCGCCGGCGGCGGCTGCCCCGCGGCGTCGACCGAGCTCGTGCTGGCCGAAGGCGCGCTCGAGGGCTTTCGCGTCGTGGTGACCTGCAGCGCGACGACCCACGTCGAAGGTACGCGGACCCGGACCCACGTCGCCCTGCGCGCCCGCGCCGAGTTCGCCGACGCCGATGCGCGGGAGCACGTCGTCCGCGAGGTCGGCGCCTCGGCGGTGCTCTGAACGAGCCCGGGATCGAGGCGCGCTACCGTCGCCGGCCATGTCGCTCGACCGCCTGCCGGCGCGGATCGCGTCCTTGCTCGGACTCGGCCTCGGGATCGCGCTGATCTCGGTGATCGGCGCCCCGCGAGCGGAGGCCCACGCGCGGAGCGTCTCGTACTCGAGCTGGACCCTCGATGGCGCCGGTGCCGACGTCGTGCTGCGGATGTCGCTCCTCGAGCTGAGCCGGTTGGGACCGGCGGCGCTGCCTCCCGCCGACGGCGCCGCCCGACGTTTCGCCGAGCAGCTCGTGCTCGAGTCGGACGACGTCGCGTGCCGGGTGCGCGGGGACGTCGGGCAGTTGGCCGACGCCGAAGGCTGGGTCCGATATCGCTGGCGCGTCGACTGCCCGACGGCCGCGGGATCCCTCGCCGTCCGCAGCGGCGTCCTCCTCGACGTCGCACCGAGCCATCTCCATTTCGCCCGCGTGCGGTTCGAAGCGGATCCGGACCGCGTCCGCGAGCAGGTCCTGACGGAGGCCGCGCCCCGCTTCCCGCTGCGCGACGCGATCGAGGGCGGATCGGCGCCCGGCGCCAGCGGCCCGGCCGGCCTCGTCGGCAGCCGCTTCGTCGACTATCTCGCCCTCGGCGTCCTGCACATCCTCTCCGGCTGGGACCACCTCGCCTTCCTGCTCGGCCTCGTCCTCCTGTCCGACCGGCTCGGCACGATCGCCCGCCTCGTCACTGGATTCACCCTCGCCCACAGCCTGACCCTGGCCCTCAGCGTCCTCGACCTCGTCCATCCCCGAGCCGCCGCCGTCGAGGCCGTGATCGCCTACTCCGTCGCACTCGTCGCGATCGAGAAGGGCTGGCTCGTCGCCGGTCGACCGCGCAGCATCCCGGTCGGGACCGTCGCCGGGCTCGCCGGCCTCGCGCTCGCGGCCAGCTTCGTCGGGAGCGCGCTCCCGATCGCGAGCCTGCTCGGCCTGCTCCTGTTCACCGCCTGTTATTTCATGCTCGCGGCCGGGACCCGGGACGAGCGGCTGCGCATCGCCCTGACCTTCGCTTTCGGCCTCGTCCACGGCTTCGGATTCGCCGGCATCCTGCTCGATCTCGAGCTCCCGACCGGACGTCTCGTTCCGGCCCTCGCCGGCTTCAATCTCGGCGTCGAGCTCGGGCAGATCGCGATCGTGCTGCTCGTCTGGCCCGCGCTCGCGCTCGCGGCGCGGCTCGCGAGTCCCGCCTGGCAGGCCATCGCACGGGATCTCGCGACCGCGGGTCTCTGCGGGCTGGGCTGCTTCTGGCTGGTCGAGCGCACCTTCTCCCTCTGACGCCGGTCTTGCCCCTCAAATCTGACCTTGCCCCCGCCGATACCGACCGAGTCGTCCGTGCGCTTCCGGACACAGGGAGCATTTCGCGTGCAAGGCAGCCGCAAGTCCCCGGATCGGACCGGAGGAGCGATGGATCCGTCCCCGGGCGACGCGACGGACCCGGCCTGGACCGGGCCGGAGCGCCGCGACAGCGACCGGCGCAACCGCCCGACGGCGCCCTGGAAGGACCTCTTCTCGCCGCTGCGGCGCGCCCGGGGACGCCGAGCCTCCGACCAGATCGGCTACGTCGACCGCTATTCGAAGCGGGACGTGGGTCTGCTCTTCGCGATCTTCCTGCTCAACATCGCCGACGCCTTCATGACGATGCTCTGGCTCCACCGGGGCGGCCAGGAAGCGAACCCGGTCATGGCGTTCTTCCTCGACATCGGGCCCTTCGCCTTCCTCGCGCAGAAATGTCTCGTCGTCGGCTTCTGGCTGATCCTGCTCCTCGTCCACAAGAACTTCAGATTCGCGAAGATCGGCCTCTACGCTTCGCTCGCCGTGTACGCGCTGCTCCTGGTGATCCACTTCGGGATCGTCGCCTTCGACGTGGAGCCGCCGCCGCGCCCCGCGAGCGCCGAGGCGTCGGAGGGCGCGGAGCCGCTGCGCTACGCCGTCGACGAAGCGGCTGCCCCCTTCAGTCGAACAGACGACCGACCAGCAGGGGAATGACGGGCTCGACGCGCAGGATGCGCGCGCCGAGGTGGACGGCCTCGAAGCCGATCGAGACGAGCCGCGCGACCTCGTGATCGAGCAGCCCGCCTTCGGGACCCACGAAGAGCGTGACCGGCCCCTCGACCCGATG
>JBIPOQ010000420.1:0-3777 GCA_044379055.1 Myxococcota bacterium | reverse complement strand
GGATTGCCGCCGGCGCCTTCGCGCCGCTCGCCGCACAACGACCCCCAGGCCGCGGAGGACAATCGCCGGGCCGTGATCCTGCGCATGCGGGATACGGGCAGGCTCTCGCGCAGCGCCGCCTCCGCCGCCCTCGCCGAGAACGTCGAGATCGTCGCGCCGGTGCCGGCCGCCGCCTTCACCGACTCGGCCTACTTCGTCGAGGAGGTGCGCCAGCAGATCTTCGACGAGCTCGGGAGCGAGCTCGTTCTCCGCGGGGGGCTGCGGATCGAGACGACGCTCGACGCGCGGATGCAGCGGGAGGCGGTGGCCGCGCTGCGGGCCGGGCTCGAAGGCATGCGCAAGGACTCGGTGCGCGACGCCCAGGGCCGGCCGGCGGAGGGCGCCCTCGTCGCGCTCGACGTGAAGTCGGGGGACGTGCTGGCGATGGTCGGCGGGTACGACTTCGCGAAGAGCCGGTTCAATCGCGCCGTCCAGGCGAAGCGCCAGCCCGGCTCCGCCTTCAAGCCCTTCGCCTACGGCGCGGCCCTCGAGGCGGGCTTCCCGCCCAACGCGACGCTCTACGACTATCAGGTCGAGTTCCGGGATCGCAAGACGGGCAAGTGGTGGCGGCCGAAGAACTACACCGGGAGCTTCCGCGGTCCCGTGCCGCTGGCCGAGGCCTTCGCGCGCTCGCTCAACAATCCGACGATCCGCCTCGTCGAGGAGGTCGGTGTCGATCGCGTGATCGACTTCGCGCGCCGCGCCGGCATCCGATCGAAGCTCTCGCGGGATCTCGGGCTCGGGCTCGGGACCAACGAGGTGACGCTGCTCGAGATCACGTCCGCCTACGGCACCCTCGCGCGCGGCGGTCGCGCCCGGGATCCCCGCATCGTGCGGCGGGTCGTCGACGCGGACGCAAAGGTGCTGCTCGAGGACCTCGAGGTCGCGGACCTCCCGCCGCGCACGACGCGCAAGCGGATCGCCTCGGTGGACGCCTATCTGACGACCTGGCTCATGAAGGAGGCGGTACGCGCCTGGTACGGCACGGGCCACGGCGCCGCGCGCCTCGGCACCGGCGTCGCCGGCAAGACCGGCTCGACGAACGAGAATCGCGATGCCTGGTTCCTCGGATTCACCCCCGACGTCGTGACGGGCGTCTGGGTCGGCCACGACGACCGGACGCCGATGGCGAAGCACCGGACCGGCGCAGGCGCGGCGCTCCCGATCTGGACCGCGTTCATGGAGCAGGCGCTCGACGGCGAGAAGCCGCGGGACTTCCCGGTCCCCGATGGGCTGCGATTCGCGGGGGTGAGCAGCGAGACCGGCGAATGGGTCCGCAGCACCGTCCAATACCCCGGCTGGATCCCCGTCGCCGCCGATCGCACGACGCGTCGCGCGCGCTTCGTCCCGTCGCCGTACCCGGCGATCGACGAGGGCCTGACGCCGGTCGTGGCCGCGGGCGCGCCCGGCGCGGCGCCGCCGTCGCCGGGAGTCGGAGCCGCCGGCCCGGGATTGCCGGGCGGGCCGACCGTTCCGGCGCCCGTCGGAGCCGGTCCGCCGCGCGATCCCGGCGTCCCGACGCCCGCGCCGACCGGAGGACCCTCGGCGCCCCCGCGACCGACGGACGCCGGCTCCTCCGGCTCTTCGGGACCTTCCGGCGCCTTCAACGCCTCCGACGCGACCAACGGGCGCGGTTAGTCGCCGAGCTCTGCCTTCGTGAAGCGCCTCGAAGGGGCCCGGCCGAGCACGATCGAGAGCATCGTGTTCATCGTCGCCGGGTCTTGATCGAAGCCGCCGTGCGAGCGCGCGGCGCTCCGGGCCGGATCGCGCGGGCTCAGCGAGGTCGCGATGCGGCCTTCGAGGCCCGCCGTCGGCAAGGCCGGCAGGAACTTCTCCATGCCCATGATCGGGGCGATCGCGTTGCGCGTCTGATAGGCGTTCGAGACGAGGTAGAGGAGCGACTTGCGATAGATCTTCGCGACGTCGTCGTCGACCTCGCTGCGGTCGTCGAGCAGGAAGTGGTGGAGCTTTTCGACGCGTCGGCTCTGGAGCGCCGGACGGATCGCCCGGCCGAACAGGTCGTGGGTGCAGGCCGGCGCAAAGAGGATCAGGTTCTCGAACGCGGGGCCGGCGAGCTGCGACCAGCGCTCGAGCAGGTGGGCATGCCAGATCGAGCCGGCGCTGTGGCCCACGAGGTGGAGCTTCGGGCGGCGGCTCGCGGGCAGGGACGAGAGCCGCTTCGCCAGGGTCTCGAGGGCATGGGTCCCCGCCCGATCGGGCTCGAAGGCGAGGGCGGCGTCGGTCTGCATCTCCTTCCAGAGCGCGCGGCCGACCGGGCTCGTCACCCGCTCGAGGACCCGGTCCCACCAATCGCTCGCCGAGCCGACCCGGCCCTCGACGAAGGTCTGCTTGCCGAGCAGGAGATCGCGCAGCTCGGCCAGCAGGCCCGTCTCCCAGACGAAGTGGAGCTCGTGGATCCCGTTGTCCCGGAAGACGCCGCGCCACTGGCCGACGCGGGCGGCGGCGTCCTTGACGTCGTTGAGCCCGCCGTGGGCGTAGAGCAGGAGATGGGCCGGCGGCGCTCCGCTCGCGGCTCCGTTCACCGCACGCTTCAGGATGTCCTCGGCCTCTTCGCGCGAGCTCGGGTAGTCGCCGCGCGGATCGTATTGGCCGTCGTCGAGGTGGAGATAGTGGTCGCGGATCGTGAAGCGCGGCGGGCCCGAGGTCGAGACCCGGGTTCCCGTCGCCGAGAGCGTGTACTTGCTGGTCCGGGGGCGCGCGTCCGCGGCGAGGGGGAGCGCGAGCCGGGCGACCCAGAGATCCCAGACGTTCTTCTCGAAATCGTCGTAGAGCCAGAGGGCGACGCCCTTCAGCTGCTTGCCGCCGCTCCGGAAGCCGCCCCAGTCGGGGCCCCAGGAATTCTGGACGAGGAAGCCGCGGGCGTCGTAGCCGACGATCGCGAACGCATGACCGCTGCCCGCGGCGATCGACGGGTCGTAGGCGATGACGCCGCGCACCGGCTCGTCCCAGCCTTCGTGGATCGCGGCCGATGCGTAGACGGCGCCGACCTCGTTCAGCGCCGCGTGCAGCTCCGTTCGCCGCGGCATGATGCGGTAGTAGGCGCCGAGTCGGACCTCGAGCGCTTCCTGCTGGCGCGCCTCGGTCAGGAAGCCCGGCTGCTTCGGGTCGTACGGCCAGGCCGCCTCGGAGCAGACGCCGTTCTTGTGCCAGCCCTTCATCGCGCCCCGGCTGCTGCTGTAGTCGTAGCCCTGGCCCGGCCATTGATCGTGGTGCTTGGCCATCTCGAAGAGCATGCGCGGGCTGACCCGCTCGCGTCGTCCCTGCTCCGCTTGCAGGAAGTGGATGACGGCCGCGAGGCCGAAGCCCGTACAGGCCCCTTCATTCTGCTGATCGAGGATCTGCAGTCGGCGCGGATCCGGGACCAGGCTCGATCGGAGCGCCAGGAGGGCAGGGCGATAGATCAGGTCGCGGAAGTCCATCGAGTCGCGCTGGACGTCGAGCTTCCGGGCCTTCTTCTTCGGGCGCTTCGCCCGTCGGGCTACCACGAGGCGGCGGCTCGGGCGTTCGCCATCGCCGAGAGGGCGAGGGGCGACTTCGGCGAGTTGAGGCCGCCGTCGACGTCGAGGATCGCGCCGGTCACGTACTGCGCGTCGGGCGAGCAGAGGAAGGTCGCGGCGGCGGCGATGTCCCGGGGCGTGCCGAGCCGGGCCCCGGGCGTCCAGCGCAGCAGCTCCGCCTCCATTTCGGGCCGCGCCCGGAAGAGCCCGTCCTCGAGCA
>JBIPOQ010000419.1:0-3784 GCA_044379055.1 Myxococcota bacterium | reverse complement strand
CGGCGGCGCCGGTGCCGACGACGACCATCTCCTCGACGCCCGCGAACGGATCCGCGGAAGCCGCGCCGGACGACGTGCTCTCCGACTGGGCTGCTGCAATGACGGTTGAACCGAGCCACGACGTCGCCGTCAGGGCGACGAGCACCGAAAGCCTCGCGGCCCTTCGGATGTCGAGTCGATGGCTCGTCACGGGCGCGACGAACGGCACACGAACCTCCCTTGGATGCTGGAACCGGATTCAGTCTCTGGGTCTGCTCTCCCGGTGGCGTGCCTAGTCTTCGATCGAATAACCGAGCGCACGGAGCTGGCGGAGATGGAGGTCATCGATCTCGATCTCCGGGGCACCGCCCTCCCACGGCGTCTTGCCTTGCAAATACAGCTTTGCTCGATCCTGAAGCTTTGCAAGGGCGTCGCTCGCGTCTCGGGCGACGTCGGTCCGCTCCTGCCGATCGGTCTCGACGTGGTAGAGCCGATCGTTCTCGGGATGATTCACGTCGTGGATCAAGCGATAGGGGCCCTGCTCGACCCCGATGGTGGGATTGGCATCCATTTTCGGTTGCCCCCAGCTCCGATCGAGATGACTGATGAGGACCGGCGCCGCCTCGGCCGTCCGATCCCCGACCAGCCAGCCCGCGCGTGACTTTCCGTCAGCTTCCGGCAGCGATTCGAGTCCGACGAGCTCGAGAATCGTCGGCCAGACGTCGACGTTCTCGGTCGGCTGCTCGATCGCGATCCCCGGCTCGAGCTTGAACGGAAAGGACACGATGAAGGGCGTCGCGACGACCTCGTAGTGGACGTCGCGGGCATGCCCCTCGCTGCCGTGCTCGCCGAAGGCCTCGCCGTGGTCGGAGGCGAAGACGACGAGGGTCTTGTCGTGGAGCGACAGGCGGTAGAGCTCGGCCATCAGCTCGCCGAGCTGCTCGTCGGTCCAGCGCACGGCGTTGTCGTAGGCATCGGAGTACGTCTCGCCGAAGATCGCGGTCTCCTCGGTGCTGATGTACTGATGGACGTCCATGAGGTGCATGTAGAGAAAGAAACGCTCGTCGCGGTTCGCGCGGAGGAACTCGACGGCGGTGTAGATCGCGTCGATGTCGGTGCCGTCGATGCGACCGGCGACGGGCTTCTGGCGGAGCGCCGACGGCGCGAGCCGGGCGATCGGCGTGATGTAGAAGTCGAAGCCCTGGTTGAAGCCGAAATTCGGGGCGACCCAGCCGTTGCGCCAGATGCCGACGGTCTTGAAGCCCGCCGCCTGGAAGATCTCGGCGGGCATCGTCGCCGCGGGGGCCATCGTGTCCTTGTAGGTCAACACGTCGGTCCGCTGCGGATAGAGCCCCGTCCAGAGCGAGGCCATCGAGGTCTTGGTCCAGGACGACTGCGCGCGGTGGGCCGCGAAACGGAGGCCCTTCGCGGCGAAATAGTCGAGCACGGGCGTCGTCTCCCGCTCGTAGCCGTAGCTGCCCATGCGGTCGGCGCGAAGCGTGTCGATCAGGACGAAGACGACGTTGAGATCGCTGCGCTCCGCGAGCCCGGCGACGTCCGCGAGGGTGCCGACCGGGCGCGTGTCGAAGGCGTCCGAAGCCTCCTCCTCCCCGCAGCCGACGAGCAGCGACGTCGACAGCGAGAGCGAAAGCCAGAGGAAGAGGGTCCGAGAGCTCGCCCGCATCCGCATCACGACTGTTCCTTCCCCGTGGCGGTCGGCTTCGCGGACTTCCCACCGGCGGCGTTCTCGTCTGCCGCGAGCTCGGCCAGCGTGGCGCGGGCGGCCTCGAGCTCGGGGAACGCCGGTCCCGCGACGAGCGCCTCGAGCTCCCGTTTGGCCGGATCCCGGCGATCGAGGCCGATCAGGAGCTTCGCATAGCGGTAGCGCTCGGCCGGCGAGGCGCCGCCCTGCACGACCGCGCGGGCGTAGGCCTCGACCGCATCCTGCGGCGCGTCGAGATCCGCGAGCAGCCCGCCGAGGACGGCGAGGGACGCCGGCGACGCGGTTCCGGCGAAGCGCAGCGCCTGGCGCGCGACCACGGCGGTCGAAGCGTCGCGTTCGCCGGCGGCGACGCGAAGGCGAGCGAGATCGACGAGAGCCGGCGCATGCCAGGGATGACGCGAGACGAATCGCTCGAGCCGCGCCCGGGCCTCGTCGGGTCGACCGGCGTCCTCGACGGCGTGGCACGCGAAATAGGCGGCCTCGGCATCGAGCGGATCGAGACGATCGGCGTGGTCGAAGCGGTCGATCGCGGCCTCGGACTCCCCGAGCGCGAGGAGCACGACGCCGAGATCCCGCTGCGCGGCGTGAAGGCCCGGCTCGGCCTGCACCACCGGCTCGAGCACCGACTTCGCCTCGTCGAGCTGCTTGGTCTGCAGCAGCACCCGCGCCCAGACGATCGCGAAGCCGGGCGACGCCGGGCTCGCGGCGTAGAGCTGCTCGATCTTCGCCGCCGCCTCGTCGAAGCGCCCGAGGGCGTCGAGCGTCTCGACCCAGGTCCAGAGCGCCTCGAAATGCGACGGCTGGAAGAGGTCCTTCGAGGTCTCGAGATAGCGGCGCGCCTCCTCTGCCCCCCTCGCCCGGGCGAGGTCCCGCGCGTGGTCGGCCAGCGCGACCCCCGCCCACTGCACGTCGCTCGCGAGACGCGCCCGCGCCCCTTCGCCATAGTCGAACAGGCCCGCCCGCATGGCCGCCGTCGCGAAGTCGCGAATCGCCTGCGGATGCTCCTTGTTCTTGCGCAGGAAGACCTCGAGGGTATCGAAGGCGGCACCGGAGAAGCCCTGGGCCAGCTGCATGCGCGCGAGCACGATGCCCGCGTCGTTCGCCATCGCGTCGGCCCGCAGCGCGTCCTGATAGAGCGACATGCTCCGATCGAACTCGCCGAGCTTCATCGCGGCGACGCCGGCCAGGTAGCGGGCTCCGGAGTTCGCGGGCCAGAGTCGGAAGGCCCGTTCGTAGAGCTCGAGCGAGGACTTCGGATCGCCGGTCGCGAGCGCGAGCCGGGCCTCCAGCAGGAGCGAGAAGGCCTCTTCGTCGAGGACCTCGATGATCTCCTTCGCGCGGTCGTAGTCCTCCGCCGAGATGAAGACGTCGCCGAAGGCGAAGAGCGACTCGGCCGGAATCGCCTTCCAGTCGAAATCCGGGTCCCCGGGTCCCTTGCCGAGCTCGCCGCGGATCGCGTCGACGACGGCCTGCGCGGCGCCTTCGAGATCGCGCCGCGCGACGCGCTGGTCCGCGAGCGCGAGCAGCGGCTGGGCTCCTCCGACGTTCTTCGCCGCCTCGAGCAGGACCTTCTCGGCCTCGTCCGCGCGGTCGAGACTCGCGAGCCGCGTCGCGAGGGCGTACTGGACCCGGAACCGGGAGAGCGTTCCGCGCGCCGCCTCGACGAGGAACTCCGTCGCTTCCGAATCGCGGCCGCTCCCGTCGAGGACGTCGACGCGGGAGAGGATGACGGTCGGATCCTTCGGATGGCGCTCGAGGCAGTCCGCGAGCTGCTCGAGGGCGAGATCCGAGTCGCCGCGATCGTGCTCGAAGCGGGCGGCCGCCGCGCAGAAATGGGCGGCGACCTCGGGCTCGACGTCCGCTGCCTGGGTGAGCGCTCGCAGGTCGGCGATCGCGAGGCGGGCCTCGTCGTAGCGCTCCATCTCGGTCAGCAGATCGATCTGCGCCTCGAGCAGACGCGGATCCTTGGGAGCCTGCTCGACGAGCTGCGTGAAGTCCCGCAGTGCCGCCTCCATCTGGTGGGTCGACTTGTAGGCGTCGGCGCGCAGACGCCGGACGTTCGCGTTCTCGGGGAACTCCTCG
>JBIPOQ010000418.1:0-3787 GCA_044379055.1 Myxococcota bacterium | reverse complement strand
ACGCCGCCGGTATCGAACTGCGCGCTCGTATCGTTGTCGTAGATCGTGCTGCCGTCGATGACGGCGGAGTTCGCGAACAGGGCGCCGGTCGCGGGGGAGAAGTTGCCGCTGACGGTGCTGTTCAGGAGCTGCAGGCGGAGGTACTCGCCAGCGCCGCCGTGGCCGTCGTCGGCCAGGTTGTCGACGAGCGCGCTGCGCTCGATGACGGCATTGCCGAGGAACATCGCGCCGCCGCCGGGATTGGCGTCGATCGTCGAGTCGACGAGCTCGACGCGATGGCCGTCCCCGCCGAAGGAGAAGCCGAAGGTGTTCGAGCTCATGGCGGAGCCGCGTTGCGCGTCGTTCGCGGTGACCCGGATGCGCTCCGCGCGCAGCGCGCTGCGGGCCGCGATGCCGCCGCCGTTCGCGTTGCCGGCGTTGCCGCCGGTGATCGTGAGGTCGCGGACGAAGCTCTTCATCGGCGCGGCCGAGATCTCGGGCGGCGGGCGGCCGAACTCGAAGACGCGATCGAGGCCGCCGCCGTTCACGGTCGTGAGGCCGACGCCGAGGCCCCGGATGAGGGCGGGCGGGACGACGTCGAGGTCGCCGGTCGTGCCGAACAGGTCGCTCGTGCCGGGGATCGTGAGCGTGTGGGTCCCCGAGCCGAGCACGATCTCGTTCATGCCGGGGATCGCGTTCGCCTGCTGCACGGCGGCGCGCAGGCTGCAGCTCCCGCCCGCCGTTGCGCAGACGTCGTCGAAGAGATCGGCGTCCACGGCGTCGGCGAGGGTCGTCACGACGAAGGGCGAAGTCCGTTCGACGGCGCCCGCATCGCAGCGGTAGACGTCGTCGCCGAGGCCGTTCTGGGTCCGCGGACGACCGCGCGGATGGCCGCGCTGATCGAGCATGTTCTGGCAGTTGGTCCGGATCTCGGAGGTCACGACGTCGATCGCCGGGCTCCCGGGCTGGAGCGCCATCGTGCGCGTCGGGCCGCCATTGTCGGCCAGCGGGCCGAGCAGCGGATCGGTGTTCGGGAAGTTCGGGCTGGACGGCGACGACGTGAAGCCGCAGGACACGCCGCGCTCCATGTTGAAGGCGCCGAAGTTCGGCGGGTTGCCGGTGCAGTTGCCGCCGACGTTGCGCGACAGGATCACGTTCTCGAAGAACACGCCGCGCTGGTTGAAGACGCCGCCACCCTGGTTCTCGGCGATCGTGTCGGCATCGAGCAGCGTCTGGTTCGAGTCGGCGTAGATCGCGGCGCCCTGCGGCGCGACGTTCTGCGCGATCGTGCTGTAGCGGACGAAGCCGCCGAAGCCGTCGTAGACCCCGCCGCCGCGCACCGTCGCCTGATTCGAGACGATCGCGGAGCGCTGGACCTCGCCCTGCTCGGCGATCTGCACGCCGCCGCCCGTCGCGGCGCGGTTGTCGGCGAACTCGACGTACTGGACGTCGAAGCCCGCGCTCGCGACATAGAGCCCGCCGCCGGCGCCGCCCGTCACGTTCGTCGAGACGCGCGAGCGGTAGACGACGAGGCTGGCTCCGCTGCTCCAGATTCCGCCGCCGTCCTCTTCAGCCTGGTTCGAAACGATCTCGCTGTCCTCGATGCGGAGCTCCGCGCTCACGCCGGCGCTCGCGATGCCGCCGCCGTGATTGCCGGTCGTCCCCGGCGCCTGCTCGGTCCGGCCGCCGACGATCCGGCCGTCCTGGATCTTCAGGTTGCCCTCGTTGAAGAGGCCGCCGCCGCTCGCGGCGAATCCCGCCTCGATCGCGATCTCGACCAGCTCGACGTCGTTGGCGCCGGTCTCCTGATTCCAGACGACACCGCCCCGCTTCGTGCCCGTCGTCGCCCGGCCGCCCCGGAGCGTCACCCCCTGGATCACGACGTCCTCGGCGAGATCCTGGATATGGAGCAACCGATCGATGGCCCCCACCGCGCTGCCCTCGACGATCGAATACTTCGCGCCCGCGCCGCGGAGGCGAACGGGGCCGCGCAGATCGAGGTCGCCGGTGACCCCGAGGTCCTCCTCGGCGCCGGCCGTGAGCGAGACCTGATGGACGCCGGGAATCACGAGGATCTCGTCCCGCACCGTGTTCGAGCCGGCGGGACAGGCGTCGACGGCGACGTTGCCGTTCGCGGCGCGGATCGCCTCGCGCAGGGTGCAGGTCCCGTTCGCCGGATTGGCATCGTCGACGAGGTGCGTGACCTCGATCGTGGTCGCGACGGCGACGGGCGCTGAGAGCAGCGCGCCGGCCGTCAGCCCGAGCGCCCAGGATCGGGTCGCTCTCCGAGCTCGAGCAGATCGGTTCGGTCGGTTCGGTCGGGTCATGGATGGCTCCTGCGTGCTCCCGGCGAGGGGTCCGATGGGCGGGTCGCTGCACGTCTGGGAGATGAATCGTGCGGCAGGGCGGGATCGGATCAGCGTCTCGCCGATTCTACGAGGGCCCGGGAGCCTTTGGGGCCTAAAACTCAGATCCTGATCGGATCGAGAGCCTAATCCAGGCCAAAACGGGGGAATTCCCGGATCAGGCAGAGCTGATTCGATGCTCCAGGCTGCTAGAGCGGCAACCCGTCGCGAGCCCGGATGCGATTCCGGGCCGTGAACGATCCCGTCGCGACGAGCGCGGCGACCAGCAAGGCCAGGGGAAGCGGCGACGAGAGCGGGGCAGGCGCTGCCGCGGGTTCGGTCGCGCGCGTGTATCGGAAGGTTCCGCTTCCGCCCGTTCCCCAATCGCCGAAGCGGATGTCGATGTAGATGTCATCTTCGATCAAGTGGACGACCCCCGCTCGATCGATGATGTGGTCGCGCAGCACGCCCTCGCCGCCCAGAGACGTCTCCCAGCTGTCGAAGGTCAGCTCGGCGAAGTCGGCGGCCGATATCGTCGTCGGATTCCCGTTCAGTCCCGCGAAGGCCCAGCGCGTCCCGATCGGACTGCTCGCGACCTGGTACGACGATTCCCGGGCGATGTTGTAGAGACCTCGCGTGAATCCTCGCGTGAGCCAGACGTTCGCCGTGATGCGGTCCTGATTGGCCGGGATCGTGTGCGGGCCGGTCTTGTTGAAGACGATCGGGGATTCCGTCCAGACTTCGAGCGCGGAAACCGGCTGGGTTCCTGCCGCTCCGAGGATTGCGATCGCCAGGAGACGTCGAATACCGATCATCGTGCCGCTCCGGAGGTCTTCCGGGCCATCGTGGCGCACGGCCGTGTCGTTCGGATGACGGACGCCGCAAGCTCGTCCGATCGGCCCGACCACGCCGCGGATCGAGCCGTCACATGCGATTCATCATCACCTTCCGAGGTCGTGGGCCGCGATCCTCCCGATCGACGGCGGGCCATGAGGCGCGCCGCCGCCTTCGCCGGTCGATCCGGGAGATCCGCAACCGAAGAAGCGGGCTACCCGACGTACGAGAGGTCGACGGGAAAGGAGGCATTGCGGCCTTGCCAGGCCTCGAGTGCGGCCTCGTCCTCCTCGCTGAAGGAATCCACCATCTCGATGACGAACCCTTCGCGGAAGCGGATGAGGGAGGAGCCGCGCAGCGTGAGCGGCTCGACGCCCGCTTGCTGGTAGTGGGCTCTCCAGGCGATCCGGAAGCCGTCTTCGTCGATCTCCGGCTTTCCGATCGGTTCGAGACGTCGGGATTCGAAGCGGCGATCGAAGCCTTCGAGCGACCGGCGGAGGCCCGCGCAGATCGCGTCAGGGCCTACCATTCGCGCACCGAATCTCCGTGATTCGATCTCGTAGACGGCGTTCGGATCGAAACAGCGCTTGACGCGATCCCAGTCGTCGTCGACGAGGGTCTGCTCGAAG
>JBIPOQ010000037.1:0-13402 GCA_044379055.1 Myxococcota bacterium | reverse complement strand
GGATCAGCCGACGGGCGAAGCGGTTCGTTGGAAGAGGTGCAGTCTTCGGTCCACGTCTCACGACTTGAAGCACATATCTTCGCTTGGGTATCGTCCCCTGCCACGACGCCGAGCTCCCGCGCTCGCCACCGGACGGGACTCGCATCATGGCCGTACGCAAGAATCCGACTCCGAACGGGCGCCCCGAGGCGGCCGGCAAGACGACGACGCAGCGCTCCCTGCGACCGGCGACTCCGGGCCAGCCCGTCCGGGTCTACTCCTGGAACGTGAACGGAATCCGCTCGGCCGTCTCGAAGGGCCTCGTCGACTGGCTCGCAAAGACCCGCGCCGAGATCGTCGGCCTGCAGGAGGTCCGCGCCGGGCTCGACGCGATCCCGTCCGAGCTCGCGGCGCTCTCCGACTACCATCAACACTACGTCGCCGCCGTGAAGAAGGGCTATTCGGGCGTCGGTCTACTCTCGCGCCTCAAGCCCGAGGCGATCGAGACCTCTCTCGGCGCCCCCCATTTCGACGACGAAGGCCGCCTCCAGCTCGCGCGCTTCGGCCGGCTCGTCGTCGCGAACGGCTATTTCCCGAACGGCTCGGGGAAGGATCGCAGCAACGATCGCGTCCCCTTCAAGCTCGACTGGTATCGCGCGCTCTTCGAGCGCATCGAGGCGCTTCGGCGGGACGGGCTCCACGTCCTCGTGATGGGCGACTTCAATACGGCCCACAAGGAGATCGATCTCGCGCGACCGAAGGACAACCGCAAGACCTCGGGCTTCCTGCCCGAGGAGTGCGAGGAGCTCGAGCGCTGGATCGCGGCCGGCTGGGTCGACACGTTCCGCGCGTTCGAGCCGGGGCCGGGACATTATTCGTGGTGGAGCCAGCGCTTCGGGGTGCGCGAGAAGAACATCGGCTGGCGGATCGACTACGTGCTCGCCTCGCCCTCGGCGATGGCCTACGTGAAACACGCCTTCATCGAGCCCCACGTGAAGGGCTCGGACCACTGCCCGATCGGGGTCGACCTCGATCCGGCGATCTTCGACTAGCCTGCATCGGCGGGCCTGCTGCGACGCGTCGGGCGGACGTTTCCGACCGCCCCGCCCCATCAGGCGGGCGTGTCGCGCTCCGCGCCGAGCACTTCCCGCTCGTAGGCGTCGAGGGAGTCGAAGCTCGCGTAGCTGCCGGCGAGGAGCGCTTCCGACGGGAGGCAGGCGGCCCCCGACGCGCGCTGCAGACCCGAGGCCCAGGCGCCGAGCGCAGCCACCGGGCTCGTCCCGGCCGCGGCCGCGCCGACGTTCGCCGCGTCGAATCGATCGCTCCGGAAGCGGATCAGCTTGAGCGGCGACGCGATGTCGTCGCGCCAGTTCAGGATGCAGTCGACGACGAGCACCGGCCGCGGACCGAGCCCGCGCACCGCCGCGACGGCGATCGCCTCGATCCGGGCGACCGGCAGACGCGACTTGCCGCGGCCGTCGGTGTCGATCTCGATGCCGTCGCTCGTCATCTCGACCGGCACCGCGTCGATCGCGCGCAGCGCGCGGAGCAGCGCCCGGGTCGGACCCGGCGAGACGGGGGCGACGGGACGGGGAGCGGGCGCCGCCGGTTTCGGGGCCGCCGACATCATGACCGTCGCTTCGTTCTCGGGCTCCGTCGGAATCCGGGCGCCTTTGTCCATCGGGCTCGTCAGCTCGTCGCTCGCGTCGAGCAGGGGCGTCTGGTCCGAGTCGGTGACGTCGCCCTCGAGGTCGAGGAAATCGATGTCGTCGTCGCCGAAGAGATCGCCGTCCGCGACGAGCGCGGTGGATTCGAGGAGCGTGCCGACCGCGTCGCCGTTCGACGGGGCGCCGACCGGACCATCGAGAGCCTCCGCCGAGAGGGCCCCTCGATCATTCCAGTGGGAGAGCACGTCGGAGGGTGCCGCGTCGGAGAGATCCGGCGTCTGCGCGTCCGGGGCCGACGAATCGGAGAGGCTCTCCTCGGAGAGGGCGTCCCCGAAGAGCGACTGGCCCTCGAGCTGCGCCGTCTGCGGCTCGCTCGGGAAGATCGTCCGCTCGATCGCGTGGTGCTCGGCTTCGATGCTGCGGTCGAGGCGGTTCTCCGCGATCGCGCGCGGCGGCTCCCGACGCGGCGGGCTCGGCGTGGCCGAGTCTTCGCCGGGGAGGTCTGCGAGCGGCGCGAGCTTCGCGCGCATCGGCGCTTCGAGGCCCGGATCAGCGAGCGCGATGGACGCCGCGCGGCGGGTCAGCCCCGGATCGAGGTCACGAGCGACGTTGAGGATGCGGATCGCGTGGGCGGTCGAGGCACCGGCGTCGAGGGCCGAGCGCAAGGAGAAGACGGCCTCGTCCGGATGCCCCGCATCGAGCAGCGCCTCGCCGAGACGAACCGCAGCGGTCGGCTCGAGCCGGACCGCGCAGCGTCGGGTCGCGAGCGGGAGCCAGTAACCGAGCGCGCGATCGACCTGGCCCTTCTTGAGCGCCGAGCGCAGCACGGGCAGGATCGCCTCGGCCGCGGCCTCGGGCTGGCCGAGCTCCGCCGCGATCGAGAAGAAGACTTCGGCGATCTCCTCGTCCTGGCGGTTCTCGCGCCAGGCCGCCTGGATCAGCTCGAAGGCCTGGTTCGGATCCCCGTCCGAGCGGAGCCGGGCGGCGCGGACCAGGATCGGATTCGGTCCGGCCGGACGCCGACGCTCGGCCCGCGCGTCGAGCTTCGTCTCGACGTTCAGGAGCCGGAGCAGCGCGGACACCGCCGCCCCGAATCCGACTGCGCCACACAGCGTCGCCCACGGCACGGAGGCCAGATCGTCGAGCCAGAAGCCCCGCACGACGAAGGCCTCGATGGCGAGCCAGACCGGCAGGACGACGACGCTCGGGACGATGAACCGACCGCCGAGTCCGCGGATGAAGTAGGCTCCGACGAGCGCCGCGGCGAGCCCCGACGTGCCACACCACGGGACCCCGCTCGACGCGTCGAGGAGGCGATAGCCCTGGGCGCTCACCGGGATCGAGAGCAGCACGAACGCCGCGAAGAGAAGCGATCCCCAGCTGCGTTCGAGCGGGGCAGCGACGATCAGCAGCACGGCCAGGATCAGCAGGAGGCCGGCCGGTTCGTCGTGGATGAACGCGTGGGCCCAGTAGTTGCGCGTCGGCGTCTCGCCGTCGAGCACGCCGAGTCGCCAGCTCGGATCGGCGAGCCGGCGCGCTTCATAGGCCTGACTGAGCAGAGCGTCGAGCTGGCTCTGCGAGCGCGCGATCATGCGCTCGGGCAGCTCGACCTCGGCGCCCGCCTGGGTTTCCTCGGCCTCTTTCCGCAGCTCGGCGAGCCACTCGGGATCGAGGACGCGCTCGCCCTCGGCGTCGACGGCGAGCCGCGGATTGCGCACGAGGATCTCGCGCGCCTCGTCGATCGCGCGGTCGAAGCGGTCGCCCCATTGGCGAGCGGGATCGATCGCGAACGGCGCCGCCGCGAAGCTCACGGCGAGCAACAGACTCACGATCGGGATCGTCTTCAGCCAACCCAATTCGCCGAGCTCCCTGACCAGGCCGCGGAACGTTGCCCGTCTCAACGGACGGATCCGGAGCTCGCCTTAGCGATAAGAGAAGCAGGACCGGAGCCCGCGAAGCCCGGCGGGCGGACCGCGCTGACCCCCCGTGGGGCCAGCTCGGCCTGCCGAATTCGTGCGCTCGCTCTCGCTGCCGTCCTGAGCGCCCCATTGCTCGGATGCGACCCGGCGACTCCGGATCGGGATGCCGCCGAGACGGCGGGGGCCCGCGACTCGGCCGCGGCCCCGATCCTCCCGGAGGCGCCCTGGTTCGAGCTGCCCGCGGACTGGGCAGAGCAGCATCCGACCCTCTCGCCCAACGCCCATCTCGACGTCCACCTCCGTGCCCTCGCCGAGCGACAGATCGAGCCCGATCCGGCGGACTCGGCGGGGCGGGTCTGGCTCGAGTCCGTGACGCCCATCGATCCGATCCGCCCCGCGGCGGACGACGCCCGCGCCGCGACCGCCGCGGCGACTGCCCTCGCTAAGCGCGATCGCACGCCCGGGTCCGACCCGACGGCGCGCCCCGCCCTCGCCGCCTCGAGCCGCCATCGATTCACGATCGGCTTCGAGGTCGGGGCGCCCGGCATCGCCGAAGGCGGGGCGATCTTCGTGCTGCCCGATCCGTTCTGGTTCTGGTCGGAGGCGCAGACCGAGGACCCCGAGGCGCCGGGCTACACGACCGCCGTTCTCGTCGCCCCCCGAGCCGCGGAGCCGCCGAGCCCGATGGCCGCGACGGCACCGGCGCGCCTCGTCCCCGCGGCGCTGCCCGGCCAGCTGCGAATCAAAGGCCGCGCCCTCGTCGCGGGCGAGCGGATCGAGGTCGTCTACGGCGCGGGGCCTGCCGGCGCCGTCGTCGATCGGTATGCAGATCGCGGCGCCGAGCTCCGGATCGGGATCGACGCCGACGGCGACGGCCAGCGCGCCTGGATCCCGGAACCGATCGTCGTCGACGTCGTCGCGAACGCGCCCGCCGAGCTCGTCGCCTTCGGCCCCGCCGAGGTCGGGCCGGGCGATTCCTTCGAGATCCAGCTCGCGCTCGTCGACGCCGCCGGCAATCGCGCCGCCTGGCCGGCCGAGGCGGTCGCAGCCGGCGGCGACGCCCGCGTCGCCTTCGAGATCGTCTCGCTCCCCGCGGCGTCCCAGGCGCCCGCCTCGGGCATGGGCATACGCGAAAGCCTCGCCCCCGCCGAGGCCCCTCACCGCGCGTCGCTGCGCGCTCCGACCGAGGCCGGCATCCTTCGCCTGCGCGTCCGGGGCCACGGCCCCCTCGAGCGCTTCCAGGTCGACCTCCCGCCGATCGTCGTGCGGAGCGCCCCGACCCGTCTGTTCTGGGCCGATCTCCACGGCCACACCCGCTATTCGGACGGCTCGGGTACCCCCGACGACTACTTCCGTTATGCGCGCGACGTGGCCCGCCTCGACGCCATCGCGCTTACCGACCACGACCACTGGGGCATCGACCCCCTCGACGAGCGCCCCGACCGACAGGCCGAGATCCTCGCCCTCGCCCGGACCTACCATGCTCCGGGCCGCTTCGTGACGATCCCCGGCTACGAGTGGACGAGCTGGCTCCACGGCCATCGCCACGTCCTCGCCTTCGAGGACGCCCTCGAGATCCACTCCTCGATCGATCCTGCGACCGATCGCCCCGACGAGCTCTGGGCCGCGCTCCGCGGCCGACCCGCGCTGACCTTCGCCCACCACTCCGCGGGCGATCCGATCGCGACGAACTGGAACTTCGCGCCGGACCCCGAGCTCGAGCCCGTGACCGAGATCGCGTCGGTCCACGGCATGAGCGAGGCCGCCGACGCACCGACCCCGGTCACGGGTGCGCTCGCGGGGAATTTCGTCCGCGACGTCCTGATCCACGGCGCGCGGCTCGGCTTCATCGGCAGCGGCGACTCCCACGACGGCCATCCGGGCCTCGCGCAGATCGCCTCCGGCCAGGGCGGACTCGCCGGCCTCTTCAGCGAAGACCTCGACCGCGCGAGCCTGCTCGCCGCCCTGAAGAGTCGCCGGACCTTCGCGACCAACGGCATCCGCGCCTGGCTCGAGGTGTCGATCGACGGCGTCGGGATGGGCGGGGTGCTCGAGCCGGGCGAAGGCGAGCACGACCTCCGCATCCGCTTCGAGGCGACCGCGCCGATCGGACGCATCGACCTCGTGCGCACCGGCCACGTCGCCTCGATCGAGCCCCCGAAGCAGACACCCCTCTCCCTCGATCTCGAGCGCCGGATTCCGCGCCTCGCCCCCGGCGAGCACCACTACGTCCGCATCGTGCAGGCCGATGGCGGCGTCGCCTGGTCGAGCCCGATCTTCGTCGAACCGCGCCCCGCGGCGAGCCGTCCGCGAGCGCTCGAAGCCCCGATCCCGAAAGAACAGGTCGAAACCGAAAGGAAGTCCGAGTGACCGCGAAAGCGACTGCAGGAGCCGTCCGAACCGAGAAGCCGTCCGAAGCGGGCGACGGCCGCCCCGTGCCGAGCTGTGCGCTCGCGCCCGAGAGTCCCGCCCGGGTTGCGCGGGCGTTCCAGGCCCTGATCGCCGACGGCATGCCGCTCCGCGTCGCCGGCGCCGCGCGGCGGCGGCCGAAGAGCCTGCTCGTCCGAGGCTATGCGCCGCGCTTCCGCTTCGAGCTCTTCGGCACGCAGTTCTTCGTTTCGACGATCCGACAGAATCCGGAGCTGCGTTTCTGCGTCGCCTGGGTCGTCCCGCCGCCGCGCCGCGGTCACCCGCGCGAGGCCTTCGCACGGATCTTCTACAAGGATCTCTCGCTCGTCTGGCGCGCGGCTTCCCACATGGCGTACGAGCGCGACGGCGCGCTCTGGATCGGGAAGGGCGACGTGCGCGAGATCCGCGACGGCGACTACCTCCAGCTCGAATCGATCGAGTCGACGACCGATCTCCCGCTCGAGATCCAGACGGCTCTCGAAGACTGCTCCCGCCGGATCAAGCGAACCCGCGCCGACCAGAAAGTCCTCGCGCAAGTCCTGCGCCGGGCGAAGCCGAGCCGGGTCGAGCCCTTCGCCGAGTTCACGGCGCCCCGCGCCCGCGCCGCCCGCGATCCGAAGAACCGCATCCACGGCGGCCGGAATGTCGCCCGCTTCCGCCGCCGCGGCGACCCGACGTCTCTCGAGTTCGCGAAGGGCTTCGAGCCCGACTTCGCCCGGGGCATCGTCGAGGTCAACCAGACGAAGAGCCATCTCTACCACGGCGAGCTGCGCCGCTTCCGCATCCTCTCGCAGAACCGGAAGATCCAGTACCTCTTCATCGCCGGCCCGCGGCACGTCTGGATCATCCCGCCCCAGGCGCTCACGACCGAGCTCTCGACCTTCGGCCTGCGGCTCGTCGACGTCGTCGCCGACGAAGATCTCTTCATCCCCGGCTACGAATACCATTACGTCGACGCTTCGCAGGATCCGCCGGCGCTCTACAGCCAGATTCCGAAGGGTTACGCGGGAGGCCCGTGCCCGGACGACGAGAACAAGGCGGATGCGTCGCCGTGGCTCGAGGCCTTGCCCGTGATCGCGAAGTTCCGGCGGGAGGTACTCGGAAAGAGCGGACGCTCGCGCAATCGATGAGGACGCCGATCGCGACCGTGCGGCCCGGACCTACGCGCGCCGAGGCGCCTTGCGCTCCATCAACGTGACGTGAAACCCGAACCACTGCTCCGGATCGAGCACGAGCTGGTGCACCGGCGTATGCGCCTCGGCCGCGTTCCCCTGCGTGCTGTCGTACTCGAAGAAGATCCGGTAGCCGCGGGCGAGCAGCCATTCGCGGGCGGCGTTCGCGTCCTCGATCTCCCAGACGAGGGGGCCGATCTGGCCGGCGCCGTGCTCGGCGAGACGGTGGGCGAAGGGGCCCTGACCGTCGACGGGCGCGACGAACTCGAGGCCGCCGTCGAAATCCGTCGACGACCAGACCGGATGGCCCTCGATCGAGATCGGCTTCGGGAGCTTCAGCCCGAGCAGCTCGTTGAACTGCTTCACCGCCGCCTGGATCTGGTCCTCGCGCACGATCAGCTCGACCCGATTGAAGCCCTTGACCTTCATGCCGCGTCCTCCTCGTTCGTCCTTCGCGGGCGGGGCGCTTCGCCGTCGGCGACCGCCCTACCAGCGCAGACCCTTGCTGCCCCCGCCATCGACCGTGACGACCTGACCGCTGACATAGGCCGCCGCATCCGAGGCGAGATAGGCGACGACCTGCGCGACGTCCTCGGGCGTCGCGACGCGTCCCGCCGCCGCCGTCCCTGCAAAGGCCGCGAGCTGCTGCGCATCGAAGAGCGCCCGCGTCGCCGGCGTCAGGACGAAGCCCGGGGAGACGACGTTGCTGCGGATGCCGTCCGTGCCATACATCGACGCCGTGTAGGCGGAAAAGGTCTCGATCGCCGCCTTGCAGGTTCCGTAGGCGATCCGGCTGCCGGTCGGATGATGGGCGGCGCCGGAGGACATCGTGATGATCGAGCCGCCGCCCGACGCAATCATGGCCGGGATCGCATGGCGGCAGCCGTAGACGGCGGCCATCACGACGACCTCGAAGGTCGCTTGCCAGACGGCGTTCGGGGTCCCGACCGTGTCGGTATCGGCGGCCGAAGAAGTGACGGCGTTGTTGTGGAGCACGTCGAGCCGACCGAAGCGCGCGAGCGCGAGCGCGATCATCGCCTTCACGTCGACCTCGCGGGTCACGTCGACCTTCGTCGCGACCGCCGCTTCGCCGATCGAGTCCGCGACGCGGGCCGCTCCGGCCTCGTCGAGGTCGGCCAGCACGACACGGGCCCCCTGCTCGGCAAAGAGCCGCGCCGTCGCCGATCCGATGCCGCCGGCTGCGCCGGTCACGATCGCGACCCGGCCGTCGAGAGATTTTGCCAAGGGGGACTCGCTCCGGTCGACGCGCACGCGGGATGCGGCGATCGACATGCTCGCCCCGGCTCGGCGCCCTCGCAACCCGCTCGACCCGCGGTCGCCGGAATCGCAGGGCGTGCTAACCGATCCGGTGCGATCCGGCGCCGGAAGCGGAGGAGTCCCGATGATCGATCTCCTGATTCGAGGCGGCCGGATCGTCGATGGCAGCGGCGCGCTACCGCGGACGGGCGACGTCGGGATCGACGGCGATCGCATCGTCGAGGTCGGCGGTCGCTCGAGCGAGCGAGCGCGGCGCATCCTCGAGGCCGACGGCGCGCTCGTGACGCCCGGCTTCGTCGACATCCACACCCACTACGACGCCCAGGTCCACTGGGATCCCCTCGTCTCCCCGTCGAGCGAGCACGGCGTCACGACCGTCGTCGTCGGCAATTGCGGCCTCGGCCTCGCGCCTGTCCGTCCGCAAGATCGGGCGACGCTCCAGGCACTGCTCGGCGGCGTCGAGGACATCCCGCAGCGCTCCCTCGAAGCCGGCCTGCGCTGGTCCTGGCAGGGCTATGCGGAGTACCTCGCGGCGATCGACGCGATGCCGCGATCGGTCGACGTGGGGACGCTCGTCGGCCATGCGGCCCTGCGCCTCCATGCGATGGGGCCGGAGCGGGCCTATCGCGACGCCGCGCGCCCGGACGAGATCGCCGAGATGCGGCGCCTGCTCGCGGAGGCCCTCGACGCCGGCGCGCTCGGCTTTTCGACCTCGCGAAGCCGCCTCGATCGGGACTTCGAAGGGCGACCGACGCCGTCGAGCTTCGCCGAAGATCGCGAGACCGAGGCGCTCGCCGACGTCCTCGCGACCCGCGGTCGTGGCCTCGTCGAGCTCGCCTTTCGCGGGAGCGCCGGGGACGAGCCCGAGCGCTTCGAGAGCGAGCTCGCCTTCATGCGCGTGCTCGCCGCCGCGACGCGCCGGCCCGTCACCTTCGGCCTCGCCCAGCTCGACGCGATCCCGGATCTCTGGCGCACGGCCCATGCGGTCGCCGCCGACGCCCGCGCCGCGGGCCTCGAGCTCCGGCCGCAGACGCTCGGGCGGATGCAGTCGGTGCTCGTCGGCTTCGAGGCGGTCCATCCCTTCGCCCACCGACCGACCTACCGCGCCCTCGCCGCGCTCCCCCTCGCCGAGCGGGTCCGAAAGCTCCGCGACCCGGCGATCCGCGCGCGCATCCTGGCCGAGCCGTCCGGACCGCCTTCGGCGGACGACCCCTTCTCCGCGCTCTTCGGTTACGAGCCCGAGCGGATCTTCCCGCTCGACGCCGTGCCCGACTACGAGCCGGGTCCGGAGAAGAGCCTCGCCGCCCTCGCCCGGTCGCGCGACCGCGAGCCCCTGCCGCTCCTCTACGACCTCCTGCTCGAGGACGAGGGGCGCCGTCTCCTCCTCTACCCCGTCGCCAACTATCACGGCGGCGATCATGCGGTCGCCCATGCGATGCTCGCCCATCCCGCCTCTCTCGTCGGACTGAGCGATGGCGGAGCCCATTCGGGTCTCATCTGCGACGCGGGTCTCTCGACCTTCCTGCTGACCCATTGGGTGCGCGACCGGACGCGCGGACCGCGCTTTCCCGTCGAGTGGATCGTCCATCGCCTGACGGGAGAGCCGGCGGCGCTCTTCGGACTCGGCGATCGCGGCCTGCTCCGCCCCGGAATGCGCGCCGACGTCAACGTCGTCGATCCCGCGGCCCTCGTCCTCGAATCGCCGCGAGTCGCCCACGATCTCCCGGCCGGGGCCCGCCGTCTGATCCAGGGCGCTCGGGGCTATCGCGCGACCTTCGTCGCCGGCGTCCAGACGCGGGCCGACGGCCTCGACACGGGGGCCCGACCGGGGCGACTGGCGAAGCCCTCGGCCGAGACCTGAACGGGGCCGGCCGTGCCGCGACGCGCTCAGCGCGAAGCGGTCGACATCTCGCAGCTCTGATAGTCCGAGTCGGCGAGCCAATCGGGGTCCGGGTAGTAGGCGAAGACCGCGGTGCCCCCCCGGACCGTATCGATCAGCGCGCGATGGATCGCGGGATCGACGGCGGGACAGCCCCAGCTCCGGCCGAGGCGACCGAAGCGCTGGGCGACGGTCTCGGTCGCATACTCGGCGCCGTGGATGACGATCGCGCGATCCCGGGCGCGGTCGTTGATGCCCTTCTCGAGGCCATCGAGGCGGAGCGAGTAGCCGTGCTGGCCGAAGTAGGTCTCTGCGGTCCGGAACAGGCCGAGGCTCGACTGCTTCGATCCCTCGACGTTCGAGAAGCGATCGGAGGTCGCGTGGCCGCTCCCGCGGCCGTGGGTCACGTACTCGTGGAAGCGCACGTCGCCCCGCTCGAGATCGAGCACCCAGAGGCGGCGGCGGGCGGAGGGCTGCGTGTAATCGATCAGCGTCAGCGTCGAGCCCTCGACGAGTCCCCGGGAGCGCGCGCAGGCAAAGGCGCGCAGGGCATGGCGCAGCGGACGGGCGGGCACGCCCGACTCGAGCAGGCGCTCGGCGCTCGACGAGGAAACGGCCGCGAGCCGACTCTCCCCCGCGGCGGCCGCGCTCGAGCTTCCCAGCGCAAGGCCGGCGATCGCCACGCCCGCGCAACCCATCGCGAGCAGCCGCGCGCGAGCGCGCACGCCCCGTTCGATCGCGGATGCGAGACGGCGGGCGGTCTTCTGCGGGATGCTTCTGGGGGATCTCGTCATCGCCGTTCTCCTCGGCGTTCTCTGCGTACACTAGAGCGCACGCCGCGGACTGCCATCGTCGAATCCATGAAAATTTCTCCGTCGAGGACGGATCGTGATTTCGACCGCCGACGAGTGTGAGACCAGACACGCCGACCCGATCGACCGTGGGGGAGTCGATCCGCTCGAGCCGCCGTATATTCCCCGCCGTTCACCGCTCGATGTCGTCGTCCGGTTCTTTCTCTTCGGTCGTCTGATCCCGCTTTCTGCAGCCCGCATTCCGTCCTGTCTTGCCGACCTGTCTTCATGACCCAAATGGGGGGAGTCCAATGCGCTGGATCGTCGTGGCGTTCGTTCTCATATCCGTTGCCGCCTCGGCCGGGGCCGCCGAGCCCGGCAATCTGTGGCAGATCGAGACCAGCATGGAGATGCCGGGCATGAAGATGCCGGCGCAGAGCCAGCAGGTCTGTGCACCGGTCAGCGCCGAGGGACCCGAGGCGATGGCGGGCGAGGACAGCGAGTGTGAGATGACGAACATCCGCCGCACACCGGGGAAGTTCAGCTACGACGTGCGCTGCCCCCAGGGCTCGGGGACCGGCGAGATGATCTACGAGGGCCAGGACCGCTACACGTCGCGCATGACCATGACGGCCGAGGGCCGGACCATGACGATGGTGACCCGTGGCCAGAAGGTCGGAGCCTGCGACGCGGGGGCCGTGAAGAAGCAGGTCGAGGCCGCCCAGGCCCAGGCCACGGCGGGCATGGAGCAGGCCTGCGCCTCGATGGTCGAGACGATGATGCCGGCGAACCTCGAGACCTATCAGTGTGCGCCGCGCTACAAGCAGAAGCTCTGCCGGAAGCTCGAGACGAAGGCGGGCTTCGCCGAGGTCGCCCCGCGCCAGCCGATGGGCAATCCGGCGCTCGATTCGGCGACGTTGCCGGAGGTCGCCCGATTCTGCGGCGTCGACGCCGAGGGTTTGCGTGCCCGGCTCTGCGGGGAAGCGAATCGCAGCGAGGACCTCGATTTCCTCGGCTCGAGCTGCCCGGCCCAGGCGCAGGTCATCGCCCAGCGCGAGTGCGCCGGTCGGAGCTTCACGACGCCGCCCGCTGCCCGCTACCGCGACTTCTGCGGTCAGTACGCCCGGGCGATGATGCAGGGCGGATCGGAGGAGGAGACGACATCGAGCCCCGACGCCACGGGCGAGGCGGCGGGCGAGGCGGTCCGGGAAGGCGCGAAGCGTCTGAAGGGCATGCTCGGCTTCTAGGCGCGCGAATCCCCATGCGCGCGCGCGTACGGATCGCCGCCGGGCTCGTCGCTCGGGGTCTGCTCGCGATCGGAGGACTCGCAGCGAGTGCTCCGATCGGCCTGGCCGTCCCCGCCGCCGCAGCCCCAGGCACGGCGGCGGCGGACGAGACGGCAGCTCCCACGGATCCCTATCCGAAGGCCGCCGAAGCCTATCTCGTCGCCGTGAACGGCGTCGTTCTCTGGCAGCGCGCGCCCGAGCGGGCGCTGCCGCCGGCCTCGCTCACGAAGCTCATGACGGCGCTCGTGCTGCTCGACGATTGGCAGCCCGACGCGATCGTGACGGTGAGCCCGCGCGCCGCGGCGGCGACCGGCTCGCGCCTCGGCCTGCGGGCCGGCGAGCGGCTGCGCTTCGTCGATGCCTTCGACGCCTTGCTCGTCAGCTCGGCCAACGACGCCTGCCTCGCCCTCGCCGAGCACGCGGCCGGGACGGTCGAAGCCTTCGTCGCGCGCATGAACGCCCGGGCCCGGACCCTCGAGCTGACGGCCACGCGCTTCGCGAATCCCTGCGGTCTCGACGCGCCGGGCCATCTCTCGACCGCCCGCGACCTGCAGCGGCTCGCGACCCGGGCGATGCAGGCCCGCGCGATCGCGCAGGCGGTGGCGCGCCCGAGCGTCGAGGTCCGGACGCTCGAGGGGCGCGTCCTGCGCAGGCCGAGCGGCAATCAGCTCCTCGGCCGCGTCCCGGGCGCGGTCGGGATCAAGACGGGGTACACGAACGGCGCCGGCAAATGCCTGGCCGCCCTCGTGCGGCGCGGAAACGACGAGGTCCTGCTCGTCCTGCTCGATGCACCCGATCGCTGGTGGGCCGCCTCGATCCTGATCGACGACGCCTTCGCGGCCCTCGATGCCGCCCGGCATTAGTCGGCGAGCGCGACGGGGCGACGACGCGAGCGACGGGTCCGGCTCGACCGCGCGCGATCGAATCCGAGCGGGAGCGGGCGCCGTCCTGATCCTTCTCGCGGCGATCGCGGCGGCCTACGCGAACGCGCTCGAGGCGAGCTTCCAGTTCGACGACTGGGA
>JBIPOQ010000417.1:0-3798 GCA_044379055.1 Myxococcota bacterium | reverse complement strand
TTGGCTCCGCCGCGAGGGGCGATCCGCGGATGTGAGGGCAATGCCGGGCGCCTAGACTGACGGGGCGGCCGCCAGCGGGCCTCGGGTCGGGAGGATCGCCTTGGATCGTCGAGCAACGGCCGGGGACGGTCGGCGAGGTCGGGTCATCGGACGATGGCTGGAGCCGGGCAGGGGGCGACCCGCGATGGCGGGCCTCTTCCCTCCGGTCCTGGCCGGCCTCGTGATCGCCCTCGCCCTCGCGCCAAATCCAAGCCTCGCCCAACCTGTCTCGCCGGGCGGCCCGGGATCGAGCGCACGCGAACGGACGCGGCCCCCGCGAGCGATCGTCGTCAAATACCGTTCGACAGGGGCTCATGCCCTGCGGGAATGCGCCGATGCGCTCTCGACCCGCGGGGCCGCCTTCCAGCCCCATGTGGCCGATGGATCGCCCTCTTTGGATCGGATCCGCGCGCGATTCCGGCTCGGCCGCCAACGGGCCCTCTTCCGGAAGCCGACGGATCAGCCCGTCGCGGTCGCCCGGGCCGCCCAGCGCGAGCGATTCGAGCGCCGCCGGACCGACCGCAGCGCCGATCGTCGCCCGATCCCCGACCTCGCCCATCTCTATCGGATCGAGGTCCCCGCTGGCATCTCGCCGGACGACCTGCTGGCCGCCCTGAAAGCCGACCCCCACGTCGCCTGGGTCCAGCCGGACCACGAGCTCGTCCTCGACCAGGCCGCCCCCTTCGACGATCCCTTCCTCTCGAGCGCTGGAACCTGGGGCCAGCCCTACGCCGATCTCTGGGGCCCGGCCTTCGTCCGAGCGCCCGAGGTCTGGCCCTTCGCCCAGGGGGAGGGCGCCGTCGTCGCCGTCGTCGATACCGGCCTCGACCTCGCCCACCCCGACATCGCGGCCAATCTCTGGGTCCATCCGGGCGAGGATCTCGACGGCGACGGCCTCGCGACCGCCTTCGACCGCAACGGTGTCGACGACGACGGCAATGGCTTCGTCGACGATCTGTCCGGCTTCGATTTCGCCAACTCGATCGACGCGAATGAAGACGGCGACTACGCCGATCCGGGCGACTTCTCCGACGCCGATCCCCAGGACGACAACGGCCACGGGACCCACGTCGCCGGCACCATCGCCGCCGTCGCGAACAACGGCATCGGCATCGTCGGCATCGCGCCCCGCGCGAAGATCATGGCGCTCAAGGGCTTTCCCGAGAGCGGGTCGGCGCTCGACACGGATCTGTGGCGTGCCGTCCTCTACGCCGCCGAGAACGGTGCGGCGGTCGTCAACAACAGCTGGTCCTGCGGATCGCCGTGTCCGATCAACCCGCTCGCCGAGGAGGTGCTCGAGATCGTCGAGGCCATCGGCACCGTCGTCGTGACCTCGGCGGGCAACAAGAGCGAAGACGTCGCCTTCTACAGCCCCGAGAACGGAAAACGCGTGATCACGGTCGGCGCCGTCGGCGTCGACGGCGCACTCCCCGGATTCACGAATCGCGGCTGGCTCGTCGATCTCGTCGCGCCGGGCGGTGGGCCGGAGGAGCCGCTCTCCGTTCGGGTCGCGCGCCGCAACATCCTCTCGCTCCGCGCGCAGGGAACGGGCGAGGACGAGCCCGCGTTCATCGTCGAAGACGAGTATCTCCGCCTCGCCGGAACCTCGATGTCCTCCCCCCACGTCGCCGGCGCCGTCGCCATCCTGCGCGGACTGCGACCGGAGCTCACGCCGGCGCAGATCCGGCTGCTCCTGCGTCTGTCGGCCCGCGACGCGGGAACGCCCGGCTTCGATCCCGACTACGGCGCCGGCCTCCTCGATCTCGTGCGCCTCGTCGAAACGCCGCTTCCCGATCTCCGCCTCGAGCTGACCTCGCCGCCCGTCGGTCGAATCCACGATCCGGCGAGCGGACCGATCGTCGTCGAGGCCCTCGCCCAAGGCGAAGACCTCGAGGCGATCGAAGTCTCGATCGCGCGGGGCCTGAGCGGCCGCGACTTTGCTCCCCTCGCGTCCTTCGGCGACTCGACCCTCGATTGGAGTCCCGACGCGAGTCCGGGGCCCGTCCGGATCGCGACCTGGGATGTCGCGAACGTCGCCGACGGGCCGCAGGTGATCCGCGTGCGGGCGCGACTGCGCGACGGCCGCGTCGCGGACGAATTCGTCGTCGTCGGCCTCGAGCGCAACGCGCCGCGACGCCTCTCGGAGGCGGGGCTCGACACGGCGCTCCCCGACCTCGCGGGCGACGGTCTCGTGTGGCGGGTCGCGGAGCCGTTCGATTCGATCGTCACGGGGGATCTCGTGATCGGTCGTTATCCCTTGTCGTCGAAGGGGCCGACGCACGAGACCCGCGTCTTCGAGCAGCGGCTCACGCTCGAGGGCGATCAGCGCAGCCCCGCGCGGGACGGCGCCGAGCTCGCCTGGGTCGAGGCGACGGCGAGCGGTGGACGAACCCTGGCGCGCTGCCGGCTCGAGTCGAACAAACGCTGCGATCCTCGACCCGTGAGCGGCGAGGCGGGCCTCTTCGGCGCGCCGACGCTGGCGGGCGGATGGCTCGTCTGGTCCCGCACGGCGGGGCCCGACCGCTTCGTCGAGGGCTGCCCCCTCAGCGCGGGCGGGCGCGAATGTGTCCCGCGATCGCTCATCGATCCGGCGAGCGGCACGGACTGGAATCTCCACGCGTTCGACGGGCGTACGCTGCTCGTCGGCCGCGCCGGCCGCCTCGCGCGCTGTCGCGTCGAGGCGTCGCGGGCGTGTCGGCCGGTCGAGATCGCGTTTCCGCCCGGCGTCTCGCCGATCGAGCCGAAGCACGACGGGGATACGCTCGCGTTCAGTCGCATCGACGTCGGATTCGTGTCTCCGCCGGGCTGTGGCGTCTTCGATCCGCGGCCGGGCTGTGCCCCGCAATTTTCCGTCGTCGCCGAGTATCTCGCCTGCGCGGTCGATCCGATCTCGTCGTTCTGCGATCCCTTCGTCGTCTCCGAACGCCAGCCGATCGAACGCGCGCTCGGAATCGCCGTATCCGGACGGCGCGTGGTCTGGACCATGGGCAGCGCGGACGAGCTGCCCGTGCTGCGCTTCTGCGAGGTCGATCCCGGCGCACGCACCTGTCGCGTCCAGCGCATCGGCGGGGCGCTCGCGGCGCAGACCGAGCCGACGATCGATGGGGCCCGGCTCGCCTGGTCGGATGGCCGGACGGGGGAGGTCGCCGTCCACGCCGTCGTCCTGCCCGACCTGCACGGTCCGGCGTCGCGGACGCTCAAGGCGGGGCTCGCCTTCTCGGTCGGTCTCGACGCCGCGCCGGGCTCGTCGGCAGGCCTGCGGTACGAGATCGAAGGCCTGGAAGGCCTCGCGCCGGAGGCTGCGTTTGCGTCGGTCGTCGACGGGGGGCAGCCCGGCGGTCGCGTGGCGCTCGTCGGGCGGATTCCGGCGACGGCGACGGGCTCGGCGCGCTGGCGCGTGCGGGCCGTGGGCAGCGGCGGGTATCGGAGCGAGCACGCGATCACGCTCCAGATCGTGCCGCGCCCGCCGGTGCGTTAGTCGGTCGGGGCCGCCGCCCTCGTGCGGCGATGCCGTCCGCGCAGGTTTCGGCGTCGGGCTCGGCGCCCGGGTCAGCGCCGGTAGACGAGCTCGTCCTCGCGCCGGTCGCGGGCGGCGACGACGAGGTCGTGATCCGGCGAGCGAGAGCAGGCGGGATCGGTCTTCGACGCGTCGCCCAGCAGGCGGAACGCCTGACAGCGGCAGCCGCCGAAATCGCGCTCGCGCTCCGGGCAGCTCCGGCAGGGCTCGGGCATCCAGGCCGTGCCGCGATAGGCCTGCAT
>JBIPOQ010000416.1:0-3814 GCA_044379055.1 Myxococcota bacterium | reverse complement strand
GCCGACTGCTCGCCGAGCTCAACTACTACGGCGCCATCGAGCTGCTCGAGGCCGCGCGCCCCTGGCTCGCACGGGGCACGAATGCCGCAGCCGTCGCCATCAGCTCGAACTCGATCACGACGATGCCTGGTCTTCCGATCGAGCTGACCCGGCGCCTGCTCGACGGCGATCCCGACGAGGCGATCGCCCTGGCCGACGAGCTGGGCTCCCCCGCAGCCTATGCGGCCACGAAGCTCGCGATCGCCCACTGGGTCCGACGTCGCGCGCCGACAGCGGAGTGGGCCGGCGCCGGCATCACGCTGAACGCCGTCGCGCCTGGCAAGACCGAGACCGCGATGCTCGCCGAAGGCCGAGCCGATGCCACGTATGGTCCTCTGATCGACGCGTTCCCCGTCCCGATCGGCCGATCGGGTCAGCCCGACGAGATCGCGGCGCTGATCACGTTTCTGCTCGGCGACGACGCGCGCTTCCTGTGCGGCTCGATCGTCTTCTGTGACGGCGGCACCGATGCCCAGCTGCGCGGGACCGATTTCCCGACACCGTTCCCGCGACGCTGATCGCCCGACCTGCGCGCCTCAGGCCCAGCCGCGGCTGAGCGGGACGCGGTGGTAGAAGACGAGCCTCCGCCGCGCGAACTTCCAGACGCCGTCCTCGCGCTCGAAGACGTCGTCGTAGTGGCCAGCGGCGGTCACGGCCTCCCCGTTCTCGACCATGCGCAGCTCGAGGCTGCAGAAGCCCGTCGCCCGGTCGCCGTCGAGCTCGACGACGTGGTTGTGGACGAACGGGATCGGGCGGAGCGCGCCGAAGGAGCTGCGGTAGAGCTCGAGGAGCCGCGCATGACCGCGCTCCCGGGTCTCTCCGGATTCCATCACTCCCTCACGCGTGAAGAGCGCGACGACGTCCTCGGCGCGACCGGAGACGGCGAGCTGGCAATAACGCGCAGTCAGCTCGCGGAGGGCGTCGCGGTCTTCGATGGCCCGAATGCGTTCTTCGAGGCTGGGCATGACGGTTCTCGTCCTTTCTCGATCCTCTTCGGTCTCGGCATCACCGGTACCGCATTCGACCTACTCGGGCCCGAAATGACGATGCAGATCGATGGCCCCACCGAGCACGATCCGACTCATGAGGCCTCCCGGTCGACACGGTCCGGCCGCGCCTCGACGCTCTGCGATCGCGTCGGAATGCGGATCTCGATGGCCGAGCCCGTCTTCTTCCGCTCGTCGACGACGACCTCTCCCCCGTGGTCGGCGACGACCCGTGCGACGAACGCGAGCCCGAGTCCCCGATGCTCTCCTCCTCGGGTCGTGAACCCCGGCTCGAAGATCTTCGAGCGGATCTCGGGGTCGATGCCGACGCCATCGTCCTCGACGCGGATCGCGACGAAATCTCCGAACGGCGAGCGATCGAGCCGCGTCCGGACGGAAACCTCTCCGGACCCGTCCGGCGACGCGTCGATCGCGTTCAGGATCAGGTTCAAGACGGCTCGCTCGAGCTCCGAACGATCGCCGCGAATCTTCGGGAGCGACGGATCCACGGCGCCGACGAGGGCGATCGGCGAGCCCCGAAGTCCCCGCGCGAGGGCGATCGCGCGCTCGACCACGACGCTCGCGGGCATGTCGGTGAGCGCAGGCTCTCCCCGCGCTGCATCCCGCAGGTAGTCGCGCGTCGCGAGGGTGCGCTCCCGGATCTGATGGAGCGCGAACTGGAGATCCTCGGGATGTCGCTCCGAAGCGAGCGCCAGGTCCGTGCCCCCGAGAATGCCGCCGAGCAGGTTGTTCACGTCGTGGACGAGCTCGCGCGAGAGCGGACGAGCCCCCGTCGGCTCGCGGCGCGGTGCATCCGGCCGGTCTGATGGCTGCCCGCCGAGCGCGACTCCGTCCCCCTCGATCTCGCCCGCTTCCTCTCTCTCGAAACCGACGCTCGCCGCCCCGACCCGAGCGAACCGGGCCGAAAGGCCGACCGCCGCCATCATGCCTCCGACCACGATCAGCTGCGTGCGGTCCGGCGCCTTCAGCGGCACGGCAAGGGCGACGCCGACCCAGAGAAAGGCGACGGCCTGGGCCGCCAGCATGTAGCGACGACGCGGAATCGTGAAGGCCGCGCCCAGGCTGACCATGGCGAGATTGGCGAAGGACGAGATCTCTCCACTCTTCAAGATGAAGGTGCCGATCTGGGTCGAGAGATAGGCCGAAACGAAGAAGGCCGCGCGACTCGCGTGAACCGGCGGCCTGACGAACCAGAAGAGGCCGGTCCCCAGCAGGAGCAGATGGCCGAGCAGCGAAAAGGGACGGAAATGGCCGGTGTTCAGGGCGAGCTGGATCAGCGCCCCCGTCGAAGAGATCAACCCCGCCGTCGCGACCATCCAGGGCAGCACGACCCTCAGCCAGCGCTCGCGCGGACAATCGGCCGGCCGAACGGGGCTCAACCGGAGAGCCTCCGGATTCCCGCCATCGCGGTGTGATGGGCGAGGATGCCTCCGTCGACGGAGAGGATCTGTCCCGTGACGAACGCCGCGGCGTCCGAGGCGAGGAAGACGACGACCGCGGCGATGTCCTCCGGTCGACCGAGCCGCGGCGTCAGCGTGTTCTCGACATAGACGTCGACGGCGGCGCGCGGGACGTTCGCCTCGAGAGCCGGCGTCGCGATCACGCCCGGAGCGACCGCGTTGCAGCGGATCCCCTGCTTCCCGTACTGCACGGCGACGTTCTGGGTCAGGGAGCCGAGCCCCGCCTTCGACGCAGCATACGCCGCCCGGACGACGTCGCCCGTCAGCCCCGACGCGGACGAGGTATTGATGATCGAGCCTCCGCCTCGGCGGATCATGTGCGGGATCGCGTACTTGCAGCCGAGCATCGGGCCGCGGAGATTGATCCGCATGTTGCGATCCCAGACCTCGGTCGTGAGATCCACGATCGGACCGTCGGCGGCCATCAGCGCGGGATCCGAATCGGCCGCGTTGTTGTGGAGGATGTCGAGGCCGCCGAACACGCGGACCGCCGATTCGATCATCGCGGCGATCGACGCCTCGTCGGCGAGATCGACCTTCTGCGGATGGGCCCGGCCCCCGCGCGCCTCGATCTCGCCGGCGACCTTGCGGGCACCGTCCTCGTTCAGGTCCGCGACGACGACCGCGGCTCCCGACGCCGCCAGCGCGAGACAGGTCGCCCGACCGATGCCCGACGCGCCGCCAGTCACGAGGGCCACACGCCCGGCGAGGGAGAAGCTCTCGGGACCGGTCGTCGTCTCGGCAGGAGCCATGGGATTCCTTTCAGCGCGAAATGCGGACCGGCAGATGCTCGGGACCGTACTCCTGGAGGTGATTCACGCATTGCCAGACGAAGCCCGGCTCGAGCTCGACCCGGAGCTTCGCCTTCAGCGCGAGCATCTCCTCGAGGACCATGCGCCCGATCAGGCGCGTCAGATGGTTCCCGAGACAGAGATGGGGACCAGAGCCGAAGGCGAGATGCTCGGGCGGATCGATCCGATCGAGACGGAAGCGCTCTCCGTCGGGATAGGCCGCCTCGTCGCGATTGGCGGCGGTGATGTGGCACATCACGTGCTCGCCCTTCACGACCGGCACGCCCCCGATCTGCGAGTCCGCGCGCGCCGTTCGCCACATGAAGGCGACCGGCGCCTCGTACCGGAGCGACTCCTCGACCGCGCGGTCGATGTTCGCGTCGTCCCGGCGCAGGGCCGCCTCGAAGCCCGCATCGGTCAGCAGGCGATGGATCAAGTTCCCGATCATGTAGCTGGCCGAGAGCGAGCCGGCGAGCATGTTGACGACGAGCGTGCGCGTGTGGTGATCGCCGATCCG
>JBIPOQ010000415.1:0-3819 GCA_044379055.1 Myxococcota bacterium | reverse complement strand
CCGCGCCGGGCGCTGGCTCTTCGTGCGCCGCAAGCATTTTCTCGTGTATGGCGCCGAGCTCGGCGTCAATCCCCTCGGCCTGCCGCCGGCGAACTGGCCCGCGAGCCAGACGGGGCTCGGCAGCCACCCGCAGGCCCTCGAGACCTGGCGACGATTCTGGTCGAACGAAGAACGATGAACCCGACGATCGAGAGGAGCTCCCGATGAAGCTGGCGCGCATCCACGGACCGAACGACGTCCGACTCGACGAGGTCCCGGAGCCGGTCTGCGGCCCCGACGACGCGATCCTCGAGGTTGCGGCCTGCGGCATCTGCGGGAGCGACGTGGGCTATGCGAAGATCGGCGGGATCCAGGTCCGCGCCGACTCGCCCTTTCCGATCGGCCACGAGCTCGCCGGCGTCGTCGCGGAGATCGGCCGCAACGTGCGCGGCGTGAAGGTCGGCACGCGGGTCGCGCTCCACCCCGGCGCCGCCGGCTTCGGCCTCGGCAACGGCGGACCCGAAGGCGGCTTCACGAAGCGGCTGCTGGTCCGCGGTGCGGCCCAGGGCAAGAGCCTCTTCCCCATCCCCGACTCGATGAGCTTCGAGCAGGCGGCCCTCGCCGAGCCCCTCGGCGTCGGCATGCACGCGGTCGATCAGGCCAACGTCCGCCGTGGCGACAAGGTCGCGATCCTCGGCGCCGGAGCGATCGGCCTCTCCGCGGCGATCACGCTGCTCGACCGCGGCATCGAAGACGCCTGCGTCGTCGACCTCTCGCCGGCTCGCCTCGAGGTCGCGAAGAAGCTCGGCGTCCCCCACGTCGTCGAGACGAAGTCGACGAACCTCTGGGAGGCGCTCGGCAAGATCCACGGCCGCCAGACCTTCTTCGGCGCCGAGCTCGTCGGCACCAACGTCTTCATCGAGGCGACGGGCTCGGGGGCGCTGCTCGAAGAGGTGGTGGCCCGCTGCGCGCCGGCCTCTCGCGTCTCGGTCGTCGCCCTGCACCGCAAGCCCGTCTCGATCGACTTCATGACGGTCCTGATGAAGCAGATGACGCTCACCGGCGCGATGGAGTACCCCGAGCGCTACGAGGAGATGCTCGAGCTGATCCAGCGCCGCGACCCGAGCGCGATGATCACCCACCGCTTCGCCCTCGACGATTTCGTGGAGGCCTTCGCGATCGCCTCGTCGCCCGATGCGGGGGCGAAGGTCATGATCGAGATGCGCTGACGCGACGGTGACCCGAGCGTCGATCCTGCGTTCGCCTCTGGTCCACTTCCTGCTGCTCGGCGCGCTCGGCTTCGCCGCTCGCGACCGGATCGGCGAGCTCGTCCTCGCCCGCACGGCGAAGAACCCGAGCGTGACGATCGATGCCGACCGCCTCGACGGCCTTCGCCGCGGATGGCAGGCCGAGATGGGCCGCGAGCCGACGCGGGCCGAGCTCGAACGGCGGATCGAAAGCGAGCTCGACGACGAGCGCCTCTACCGCGAGGCCCTCGCCCGGGGCCTCGACGCAGACGACCCCGGGATCGCGCTGCGCCTCGTCCAGAAGATGATGTTCCTCGACGACGCCGCGGCCGATGCCGATCCGGCCGCCCTCCTCGAGCAGGCGCGCGCGCTCGGCCTCGACCAGGAGGACGTCGTCGTCCGTCGGCTGCTGGTCCAGAAGCTCCGACTGCAGGCGACGACGCTCTCGCCGGGCGAGCAGCCGACCGACGCGGACGTCGCCCGCGCCTTCGCGGAGCGACGGGAATCCCTGCGCGAGCCCGAGCGGCGGAGCCTCGTCCACGTCTTCCTGAGCCGCGACCGGCGCGGCGATCGGCTCGAGGCCGAGGCCCTCGCGCTGAGCGAGCGGATCGAGGGCGAGGCGATCCCGCCGGCGAGAGCGACGCAGGCGGGCGACGCATTTCCCCTCGGTGTCCGCCTCGATCGGCTCTCGCAGATCGAGCTCGCCCGGAGCTTCGGCGAGGTCTTCGCCGCCGAGAGCTTCGCGCTCGAGCCGGGACGCTGGTCGCCTCCGATCGCGTCGGCCTACGGGCTCCATCTCGTGCGCGTCGAGACCGTCGAGACCGGCTCGGTCCCGCCGCTCGAGACCGTACGCCTCCCGCTCCTGCGCGCCCTCGAGGAGGAGGCCCGCGATCGGAAGCTCGCGGCCCTTCTCGCCGAGCTGCGGACACGCTACGAAGTCGCCGTCGCCGAGGTCGGGGAGGAGCGCGAGTGAGTCGTCTGCTGGAGTTCGCGCTGAAGCTCGGGCTGGGTCTCGCGTGCGTCCTCGCGGTGCTGGTCGCGGCGCCGGGCCCGCGAAAGGCCGAAGCCCATCCCCTCGCGCCTGCGCTCCTCGAGCTTCGCGAGGAGGCTTCGGGGCGGGTCGCGGTGACCTGGAAGCGCTCGGCGCTGCGGGTTCCGGGCAGCGATCTGCAACCCATTCTCCCGGAGGCCTGTCCTGCCGACGGGCCGCCCCGCGTCGAGGAGCAGGGGACGGCGATGATCGCCTCCTGGTCGATCGACTGCGGCGCGGCGGGTCTCGTCGGCCGGAGCCTGCGGATCGACGACCGCGGTCCCGCGCGCATCGATACGCTCGTGCGGATCGCGCTCGCCGACGGCCGCCAGATCCAGCGCGTGCTGCGCCGCAGCGCGCCCGAGATGGTCGTGCCCGAGCGCGCGACGCGCTTCGACGTGTTCCGCGACTATCTCTCGATCGGCTTCGAGCACATCCTGACGGGCGCGGATCACCTGCTCTTCGTGTTCGGTCTCTTCCTGCTCTGCAGCGGCCTCGCCCCCCTCGCAAAGACCGTCACCGCCTTCACCGTCGGCCACTCGATCACCCTCTCCCTCGCCGCGCTGGGTTATGCGCGACTGCCCTCCGGCCCGATCGAGGTCCTGATCGCCGCGAGCGTGCTGGCGCTCGCCGTCGACCTTGCGCGGGACGAGGCGAAGCCGACCTGGATGCGGCGCTTCCCCTGGCCGATGGCGCTCGCCTTCGGCCTGCTCCACGGCCTCGGCTTCGCGGGCGCCCTGCGCGAGGTCGGCCTCCCCGACGGCGAGATCCCGATGGCGCTCTTCTCGTTCAACGTCGGGATCGAGGTCGGACAGCTCGCGTTCGTCGCCGTGCTGCTGGCGGCGATGCCCCTCGCGCGGCGGATTCCGGCCCTGCTCCCGCGCGCGAATCCGCTCGCGGGAACGATGTCGCTGCCGCGGCGGATCGCGGTGTATGCGATGGGCTCGCTCGCCGCCTTCTGGACGATCGAGCGGGGCGCTTCGCTGCTGGGATCATGAGCGGAAGCGGACCGAGCCGTCCGCCCCGAGCTCGACCGACCGACCGCCGAGCTCCTCGCGCATCCCCCGCTCCGCGAGCTCGGGATCCGCGACGACGCGCAGCGTCCGCCGACCGTCCTCGCAGTCGAGAAAGAGGGCTACCGCCCTCGGCGCCTGCCCGATCGCGCCGACCGTGTAGCTGGCGACCCGGGCGGGCCCCGTCGCATCGCGCACGACCGCGACCGTCGCCTGGGCAGCGCGCGCCGCATCGGTCACCTGCTCGTGGACGAAGGGCCGGCTCGGCTCGGGGCCGAGGAGCGTCGCGCCCTGCTTGGTGATGAGGCCGCTGACGGCGGAGACGAGGCCGTGGCTGCCGGGCGCCGCGCGCAGCTGCTCGACCATCTTGACGAGCCCCTGGATCACGAAGTTGTTGAGCGGTCCGCCGCCGAAGGTCATGCCGCCCGTCTGCGTCACGCGCCGCCCCGGCGCGAGACCGAGGGCCCGCTGCTGGACCCGCACCGCCGCGGGAAAGCAGCTGTAGAGCTCGACGAGATCGCGCGCCTCGAGGCCGCGACCGAGGGTCTCG
>JBIPOQ010000414.1:0-3820 GCA_044379055.1 Myxococcota bacterium | reverse complement strand
TCCGCGCCGCCCGCGGCGCCCTCGCCCGCGCCGGGCTGACGGGCCGCGACGTCGCCGCCCTCGGCATCACGAACCAGCGCGAGACGACCGTCGTCTGGGACCGCAGGACGGCGCTCCCGATCCATCCCGCGATCGTCTGGCAATCGCGCCAGTCGAGCCCGATCTGCGAGGCCCTGCGCGCGGCCGGCCTCGAGGAAGAGGTGCGGGCGCGGACCGGCCTGCGGATCGATGCGTATTTCTCGGGCACGAAGATCCGCTTCATCCTCGACGCGGTCGAAGGGGCCCAGGCCCGGGCCGAGGCCGGCGAGCTCTGCTTCGGGACCATCGATACCTGGCTGATCTACCGCCTGACGAAGGGCCGCGTCTTCGCAACCGAGGCCTCGAACGCCTCGCGGACACTGCTCTTCAACATCCACACCGGCGACTGGGACGACACGCTTCTTCGCGCGCTCCGCATTCCCCGCGCGATGCTGCCCGAGGTCCGCGACTCGATCGGCGTCTTCGGCGAGACGGATCCCGAGTGGCTCGGCCACGCGATCCCGATCGCCGGCGTCGCGGGCGATCAGCAATCGGCCCTCTTCGGCCAGGGCTGCCTCGCGCCGGGCCAGGCGAAGAACACCTACGGCACCGGCTGCTTCCTGCTGATGAACACGGGGACCCGGGCGCCGCGCTCCGAAGCGGGCCTCGTCACGACGGTCGCCTGGCGGCGGGCCGGGCGTCTCGAGTACGCGCTCGAAGGCTCGGTGTTCGTGGCGGGATCGGCGGTGCAGTGGCTGCGCGACGGGCTCGGGTTCGTGACCCATGCGCGGGACACGGAGGCGCTGGCCACCAGCGTCCCCGACAGCGGCGGGGTCTACGTCGTCCCCGCCTTCGTCGGGCTGGGCGCGCCCTACTGGGACGAGCAGGCCCGCGGCACGATCGTCGGTCTCACCCGCGGCTCGACCCGCGCCCACGTCACGCGCGCGACCCTCGAGTCGATCGGGTTCCAGACCCGCGACGTCATGCAGGCGATGGCGAGCGATTCGGGGATCTCGCCGGCGGTCCTGCGGGTCGATGGAGGAGCGTGTGAGAACGATTTCCTGATGCAGTTCCAGGCGGACATCCTGGGGATCCCGGTCGAGCGGCCGATCGTGCTCGAGGCGACGGCGATGGGGGCGGCGGCGATGGCGGGCTTCGGGATCGGATTCTTCCGCGATCGTTCCGAGATCGATCGTCAGCTCGGCGCGCCGCGTTATTTCGAGCCGCGCATGCGCCCCGAGGAGCGGGAGGCACGTTATGCGACCTGGCTCCGGGCCGTCGAGCGCTCGCGGGGCTGGGCGGAGGGTGGAGCATGAGCCGGCCCCTCGTCATCGCCCATCGCGGCGCCTCCGGCGAATGCCCCGAGAACACGCTGACCGCCTTCGAGCGTGCCATCGCGCTCGAGGCCGACATGATCGAGACCGATCTGCACCTCACGCGGGACGGGGTCGTCGTGATCCATCACGACGCCTCGCTCGCTCGCCTCGGGGCCCGCGGCGAGATCCGCGACCACACGGCCGCCGAGCTCGCCACCCTCGATGCGGCGCGTGGGGCGGGGCCTGCCGAGCGCATTCCGACCCTGCTCGATCTCCTCGATCGGTTCGGCGAGCGGATGGAGTTCAATCTCGAGCTCAAGGTCGGGGAGTCGGCCCCCTACGACGGGATCGAGGCGCAGGTCCTCTCGCAGGTCGCGGCGCGGGGGCTGATGCCGCGCATGCTCTTCTCGTGCTTCGAGGACGCCGTGCTGATCCGCTTGCGCGAGGCGAGTGCGCAGGCGCGGATCGCAGTCCTGGTCTCGGCCCGCAAGCCGGCCCGGGTCCTCGAACGCGCCGCCCGGGTCGGGGCCGAGGCGCTCAATCCCCATGTCTCGCTCGTCGACCGCCGCTTCGTCGAGGCGGCCCACGCCGCCGGGCTGCGGGTCTATCCGTACACGGCGAACGAAGAGCGGGAGATGACGCGACTGCTCGATTGCGGAGTCGACGGGGTCATCACGAACTACCCGGATCGCCTCCGGCGACTGGTCGCGGCGCGCGCGTAGCCCTCGCGGGGACAGGCCCTTGCCACCTCATGCTGCAGCGCGGGCTGGTTGACTTTCCGGAATCCGTGGTTTAGGGTCGCAAGTTCGAAAAAACGTTGAACCTGCGGCGACTTAGCGGTCCGTAGGGCGATTCTCGACAGGCCGCCTGGACTTGTGCCGGGATCTCGCGGTCTCCCGATCGGTCTCGATCAGGGGATCTGGACCCGGACGAAAGCCCGGTCGGTCGCGCGAAAGCCCGGCCGTGTCGCATCGAAAGAGACGGATTCCGACCGTCCTCGCACCCCCCGAGCAGGCGTTGGTCGCCAGCGGGAACCCGTGCGCGCGAGCCTCGCTCCGGCCAGGCACGGCTTCGATGGGCACTGCGGACCTCGAATTCGCGGCAGCTCTTCGCCGACGCCCCCTCGAGCCGTACTCGGTGAGTCCTCTCGAAAGGTGTCGGGCACGCCAGGAAAGCCGGATACGCGCATGATGCGATACGGACTGCCGCCCAAGCAGGGACTCTACGACCCCGAGCTCGAACACGACGCCTGTGGAATCGGATTCGTCGCCGATCTGAAGCGACCGGCGAGCCACTCGATCATCGAGCATGCGACGACCGTGCTCTGTCGACTGACGCACCGCGGCGGCGCCGGCGCCGACGAGGCGACCGGTGATGGCGCGGGCATCCTGATCCAGACCCCCGACAAGTTCCTGCGCAAGGTCGCCGATGCCTCCGGCTTCGCCCTCCCCGCGCGCGGCTCGTACGCTTCGGCGCTGCTCTTCATGGCCACGGATGCCGCCGAGCGGCAGAAGCAGGTCGAGGTCATCGAGTCCGCGATCGCCGCCGAAGGGCAGCAGCTGCTCGGTTGGCGTGAGGTCCCGACGAATCCCGAGGCCATTGGCCGCATCGCCCGATCCGGCATGCCGCATATCCGGCAGCTCTTCGTGGGCGCGGCGCCGGGTCTCGACCAGCCCGGCTTCGAGCGGAAGCTCTACGTCATCCGGCGCTTGATCGAGAACCGGACCGACCAGCTGGGCTCCCGATTCCACGCGGCGAGCCTCTCGTCGAAGACGTTCCTCTACAAGGGCATGTTCCTGGCCCACCAGACCGGGGAGTTCTTCCCCGACCTGCAGGACCCGGACATGGAGACGCGGCTCGCCGTCGTCCACCAGCGCTACAGCACGAATACCTTCCCGACCTGGGACCTCGCGCAACCGTTCCGCTATCTCGCGCACAACGGCGAGATCAATACGATTCGCGGCAACCAGAACTGGATGAACGCGCGCCACGGCACGCTCCGCTCGCCGCTCTTCGGCGACGACCTGAAGAAGCTCTTCCCGGTCATGCGCGAGGGGACGAGCGACTCGGCGCGCTTCGACAACGCGCTCGAGTTCCTGCATCTCTCGGGTCGCGATCTCGCGCACTCCATGCTGCTCATGATCCCGGAGGCCTGGGAGAACGACGAGCTGATGGACCCCGATCGGCGCGCCTTCTACGAGTACCACTCGTACATGATGGAGCCCTGGGACGGCCCGGCGTCGATGTGCTTCTCGAATGGCGACGGCGTCGGCGCGGTGCTGGATCGCAACGGCCTCCGGCCCTCGCGGTACATCCTGACGAAGGAAGGCCTGCTCGTGATGGGCTCCGAGGTCGGGACGCTGAAGATCGACCCGGCCGACGTGGTCGTGAAGGGGCGCCTCGAGCCCGGCCGCATCTTCTATGCGGACCTCGAGGAAGGCCGCATCATCGACGATGCCGAGCTCAAGGGCCGCTACATCAATCGC
>JBIPOQ010000413.1:0-3821 GCA_044379055.1 Myxococcota bacterium | reverse complement strand
GCGCACGGACCGGCGATCGGACGCGAAGCGGCCGACGAGAGAGCACACGAAGCTCCCTTTCGCTCGCCCCACGCTGCGAATCGACGCGGACCCATCAACGCCCTGCTCCTCGGCCCTGCTCCTCGAGCTCTCGACCGCCCATACGCCGAGCGGGCCTCGCACC
Source organism: Myxococcota bacterium (assembly GCA_044379055.1). Lineage (GTDB taxonomy): Bacteria > Myxococcota_A > UBA9160 > UBA9160 > UBA4427 > UBA4427. Next base: position 3,658 of record JBIPOQ010000413.1, on the reverse strand, counting down.
GACGCGTCGTCCAGCCGCCCTCGGAGGGCGCTCGACGCCGTCGCCTGCGCGATTCCCGGCAATTGGGCTGGGGGTCTCCCCAGCTGGTAGGCACGGGCGGAATTGAACCGCCGACCCCCGCCATGTCAAGGCGGTGCTCTAAACCCCTGAGCTACGTGCCTGTAGCCAGCTAAGGCGCCGGTTTGATTAGCCTTTTGGATTGGGGGTGTCAATCATTTTCGGGCAGGGAATTCACGCCTCGCGAGAAATCATCGCCGAGGCGTCGCCGCGGCCGGCAGGCCCGCCCCGTCGAGGCCCTCTTCGTCGGCCGGAGCCGGGGGAAACCACTGGGCCAGGACCCGGATTCGGCGCCCTTCCCGGTCGACTTCGACGGGGTCGAGGATCAGATCCGCGGATTCGACCCGGCCGAGGCGCGCCGCGATCTCGTCGGGCCCGAACGGCGCTTCGACGCTCAGCAGCTGGCGCGCCGGGGAGAACTCGAGGGTCTCGATCCGGGTCGCACCGAGGCTCTGGCGCAGCACCTCGAGCACGCGGCGCAGCCCCGCATGGCGCTCGAGGCCGATCAGCTCGATCGTGACGACCTGACGCGTCGCGCTCCCGAGCTCGGGGCGTTCGACGAGGCCGGCCCGGGCGAGCTCGGCGGTGACCCGATCGACGTCGACGAGGACCTCGACGACGACGAGGTACTCCGACCGGACCCCGGGCTCGTCCGCGAACAGCACGGGACGCTCGCCGCGATCCTCGAGGATCCGGAAGCTGCGGGTATAGGGGAGGATCTGCGGGCCGAGGATCTTGCGGAACCGGGCGGTCGGGTCGACCGATGCCTCGGCCTTGGCCGGATCGGCCGCCGGGGCCGGCATCGCCTCGTCGGACTCGAGGGCCTCCGGCTCCGACACCTCCCCGATCAGCTCGAGAGCGACCCGGGAGACGCCCTCCCAGAGCGCCTTCTGGATGGCCTCGTCCCGCGGATTGGTCTTCCCGCGGACGGCATCGCGGATCGGATAGACGCCGACCACCTCGACCCGATGCGGCTCGGCCGCCCCACTCGCCCCCGCCGCGAAGAGCAGCGCCATTCCCAGGGCGATCACGCCGCGGCCGAGTCGGCCCGATCGACTGCCCGACCTCCCCTGTCGCCCTGCGTTCTGCGCCATTGAAATCCCCCGTGTCGTGACCGATCGCCGATCGCGCCCCGAACGCCCTGCTCGAAATCCCGCCCGAAAACTCAGAGCGTTCGCTCCGCCACCGGCCGCCCGAAGAGCCGATCGACCTCGCGACAGAGCTCCGCCGTCGCCGCCACGCCCCGGATCCCGCCGACGCCGAGCACCGTCTCGCTCTCGCCCGGGATCGTGATGTGGAGGTACACGCCGCAATCCCCCAGATGACTGCCGAGCAGCCGCTTCAGCGCGAGCAGCCGGTCCCGCGTCACCTCCGGCGACTGGACCCGGAGCCGCAGCGACGCCGAGAGCTTCTCCTCCGCTTCGTCGAGGCGCGTCACCTTCCGCACCAGGATCTTCGGCGGATCGCCTTCTTCGAGGTTGCCCTGGACCACGAGCGGCACCGGCCCCCGCCCGCCTTCCGCGCTGCTCTCGTCCCGCGCCTCGCGCAGGAGCACGACGTGCTCCTCGTAGACGTCGGAGAAGAACACGAGCTCGAAGGCGCCCTCGAGATCCTCGAGCTGTCCGAACGCCATGCGCGTGCCGCGCTTCGTCCGGGTCTCGCGCAGCCCCGCGAGCAGCCCGCCGGCGCGGACCTCGCGCCCGACGCGACTCGCCGCGGAGAGCGAGGTCGTATCCGTGTAGCGCGCGAGCAGCGGGGCCACGGCGCCGAGCGGATGGCCCGTGACGTAGAAGCCGAGCAGCTCCTTCTCGTGGGACAACCGCTCGCGTTCGCCCCACTCGGGCGCGTCCACCAGCTTCGGCACCGCGAGCCCGGATCCCGTCGACAGACCGCCGAAGAGGCTCGTCTGCCCGACGGCCCGATCGCGCTGGAGCGACGCGGCCCGTTCGAGGGCCCCGTCGATCGACGCCCAGACCGACGCCCGCCCGGGATGGATGCCGTCGAAGGCGCCGCATTTCACGAGCGCCTCGACGACCCGCCGGTTCACGCGCCGCGCGTCGACGCGCTCGGTGAAGTCGAAGAGGCTCGTGAAGGCTCCCCCCGAGCGCCGTGCCTCGAGGATCGCTTCGATCGCCCCCGCCCCGACGTTCTTGATGCCGGCGAAGCCGAACCGGATCGCGCCCTCGACGACGCCGAAATCCTGCTCCGACTCGTTCACGTCGGGCGGCAGGATCTCGATCGCCTGCTCACGGACGTGGGCGATGTAGCGCGAGAGCCGATCGTGGTTCGTCGACTCGATCGTCAGCACCGACGCCAGGAACTCGGCCGGGTGGTTCGCCTTGAGATAGGCCGTCTGATAGGTGATGTAGGCGTAGGCGGTCGAATGGGCCTTCGGGAAGCCGTAGCCCGCGAACTCGACGATCAGGTCGAAGACGTGGCCGGCCTCGGCGCCGTCGATGCCGTTGCGGGCGCTGCCGTCGACGAAACGGTCGCGCTGCTTCTGCATCTCCTCGGCCTTCTTCTTGCCCATCGCGCGGCGCAGGAGATCGGCTTCGCCGAGGCTGTAGCCCGCCATCTTCTGGGCGATCTGCAGGACCTGATCCTGGTAGACGATGACGCCGAGCGTCTCCTCGGTCAGGTCGACGATCGTCGGATGCAGATACTCGGTCTTCGTCGCGCCGGTCTTGCGCGCGACGTAGTCGTCGACCATGCCGGACTGGAGCGGACCCGGGCGATAGAGCGCGACGAGCGGGATGATCTCGCGAAACGTCCGCGGCTTCAGCTTGAGCACGAGGTCCGTCATGCCCGAGGATTCGACCTGGAACACGCCCTCCGTGTCCCCCTCGCAGAGCAGGTCGTAGGTCTTCGGATCGTCGATCGGAATCGCATTGACGTCGAAGGCCTCGAAGCCCGGCTTCTTGCGGATCATGCGCTCCGCGTCGGCCATCAGCGTCAACGTCTTCAGCCCGAGGAAGTCGAACTTGATCAGCCCGACCTTCTCGACGCAGCCCATGTTGTACTGGGTCATGACGTCGCCCGATTTCGGGTCCTTGTAGAGCGGGACCATCTCGATCAGCGGGCGGGTTCCGATCACGACGCCGGCCGCGTGCTTCGAGGCGTGCCGCGTCAGCCCTTCGAGATTGCGCGCGGTCTCGAGCAGCCGCCGGACCTGCGAATCCGAATCCATCAGCGTGCGCAGCTCGGGGGACTGATTGATCGCGTCGTCGAGCTTGATGCCGAGCACGTCGGGGATCAGCTTCGCGATCCGGTCGACGTCGCCGAAGGTCATGCCGAGCACGCGCCCGACGTCGCGGATCGCCGCCTTCGCCTGGAGCGTCCCGAAGGTCACGATCTGGGCGACCTTCATCGCGTCGTAGCGCCCGTCGAGGGAGTCGCTCTCCGGCACCTCGCCGTCGTATTTGTCCGCGACGTAACGGATCACCTGCTCGCGGCCCCGCATGCAGAAATCGACGTCGATGTCGGGCATCGAGATGCGCTCGGGATTGAGGAAGCGCTCGAAGATGATGTCGTACTCGATGGGATCGACGTTCGTGATGTTCATGCCGTACGCAACGAGGCTGCCGGCGGAGCTGCCGCGGCC
>JBIPOQ010000412.1:0-3834 GCA_044379055.1 Myxococcota bacterium | reverse complement strand
CTACTGTCCCCATCTCGGGGCCCATCTCGCCGTCGGCGGCCGCGTCAGCGGCGATACGATCCGGTGTCCTTTCCATGGCTGGCGCTTCGACGAGACGGGGGGCTGCGTCGAGATCCCGCACGCGCGCGCGATCCCGGCGGTCGCGCGGCTGAAGAGCTGGGCGCTCGTCGAGAAGAACGAAATGATCTTCGCCTGGCACCACGCGGAGGAGAAGCCGCCGGACTGGGAGGTGCCGACGATCGGCGTCATCGGGCATCCCGACTGGACGGCGCCGCGGCGGGTCGACATCGACGTCGCAGTCCACATGCAGGAGCTCGCCGAGAACAACTTCGACCCGGTCCATTTCGAGTACGTCCACGGCATGGCGGCGCCGCCGCCCTCGGAGTACGAGTTCGCGGAGAACGGCCGCTTCGTGCGCGCCGTCAGCAAGACGACCCGCGAGACGCCGATGGGGACCTTCGATACGCGGCTCGTGCGCGACACCTTCGGGCTCGGCCTCTCGACCGTCGTCTCGGATGGCATCCCGGGCGTCGGGACGATGCTCTTCGTGTCGGTGACCCCGATCGATGCGGGGCATTCGAAGATGCGCTGGCTGCTGACCGTCACGAAGAACGTCGCCGATCAGCTCGGCGAGGAGTTCATGTCGGGCATCGTCCAGGGCGTCATGGACGACGTCCCGATCTGGGAGAACAAGATCCACCGCGAGCGCCCCGTTCTCAGCGAGCTCGACAAGGAGATCGCCGACTTCCGGCGCTGGACGCGGCAGTTCTACTCGGGGCTCGACGGCGCCTGATTTGTGCCGCGGCGGCGGCGGTCGACGGCAATGACCGTCTCCGATCGCGCGAATCGTCTGTGGGCGGACAGCAGGGCGAGCCCCAGCCCGACGAGGCAGGCGGTGCCGGGCTCCGGGACGGTCGAGCGCTGCCAGGTGAAGCCGCTCGTGCCGCCGGGTCCGGCGCGCCAGGCCGTGAAGACGAAGTCGAGGTAGATGTCTTCCTCGATCAGATGGAGCACGCCGCGCTCCCCGATCAGGTCGAGCGGCGTCCAGGTCGGCGGTTGCACCCATCCGGAGAACGCGAGCCGCTCGTAGTTCTCGGCCGTGATCTCGGCCGGATCGAGGGCGAGATTGTTGAACCGGTACGCCCAGGCCGTTCCGGCCGGTCCGATGAACCGGACATACTCGGGCTCGATCAACGGGTTGAATAGACCGTTCTGTCGGCCACGCGTGATCGCGACCGCGTCGGTCAGCCGATCCCAGTTCGCCTCGAGGCTCGTGTCGGCCCCCGGCTGCGAGTAGCTCACCATCGGCCCCCGCCAGATCGTCGCGCTTCGGGCATCGGACGCGCCGACTCCCGCGAGCACGAGGACCATCGCGGCCAGCCAATCGATCGAGGTTCGGATCGTCACGACGAGAAGTTTGCCCTGCCGGGCCGGGTCGTGGCGGTCAGATCGGGGCCGAGCCGCGTTCGTCATCGGAACGTCGCGAGCGAGCTCGACGAGGAGATCGCCGACTTCCGCCGCCGGAAGCGGCCGCTCCATTATTCGGGCGTCGGCGACGCCTGGCGACGCTCGGCTTCCCGTCAGGCCTCGAGGGCTTCGAGGACGCTCCAGCTGGCGCCGAGGTCTTTGCGCGCGAGCTCGAGCGCTTCGGCCTCGGACTCTGCGGCGATCGACAAGATGCGTGTGCGCGGGCTGCCGTTGGCCTTGCAGCGGAGCCGGAAGATGCGCGGATCCGCGGAGTCCATCTCGAGGTCGGGCGGGGGCTCGGGCGCCGCGGCGGCAGGCTTCGGCTTCGCCGCCGCTGCTGCCGCTGGCGCTGTCGCTTTCGTCGGGTTCGTCGGGTTCGTCGGGGGCGAAGCGTGGGCGGGCGATTCAAGCGGGGCAACGACAGTCGAGGACGAGCCCGTCGCGAGCGCGAGCCCTGCCGCCGTGAGGAGCTCGGCGTAGACGCCATCGGCGTCGACGAGGATGGCGCCGGCGACCCAGACCTTGTTGTTCGAGACGCGGCTCTTCTCGCGGCGGATGTGCCAGATCTCGATGCGCGCGAGCGAGACGCCTCGGCCCGGGACGTCGATCTCGATCTGGACGGGCTTCTTGGGATCGAGCCAGACCGGGCAGAGCAGGCAGAGTCCGCCTTCCGAGACGTCGATGATGCGGACCCGCGTGCGCTCGCGTCCGCGGACGACACGACCCTGGAGTCGGCACTGCACGCGCGGCGCGCGGCGACGTTCCTTGGCTTTCGAGGCGGGCGTACCCGACATGGCGAATGGCGCTCCCAGATCCGGGTCGCGCATCGAGGGGTCGGGCCTACGGGGGGCAGGGGCAGAGGCCGATCGCGACGGGGATCTCCTCGACACATTGCTGTGGAGGATTGAGCCCGATCGAGCGCTTTCGCGCAAACTTCAACAGGGAAAAGGCGGGGCGGGCGGGCCGCCTCGGCGAGCCCGCCCGTCCGGATGCTCTTCCTGGCCGGGCCCCGCCTAGCCTGCCGCCGTCAGGGGGCTGAGGCGCAGCTCGACGCGGCGGTTCAGCTGCTTGCCCTCGACCGTGTCGTTCGGCGCGACGGGATACCGCTCGCCGAAGCCCTCGGTCACGATGCGCATGCTCGCGACGCCCTTGCCGACGAGATGGTTGCCGACGGCCTGCGCCCGGCGGCGCGAGAGGTCGAGGTTGTAGGCGTCGCTGCCGTCGCTGTCGGTATGGCCCATGATCTCGATGATCGTCTTGTCGTACTCGGTCAGCACGAGGCTGACCGCGTGCATGACGTCGAGGAAGTCCGGGCGCAGGGTCGAGCTAGCGGTATCGAAGGTGATGTTGCTCGGCATCACGAGCGTGATCTGGTCGCCGGTGCGGACGACGCGGACGCCGGTGCCTTCGAGGAACTTGCGCAGCTTCGCGTCCTGATAGTCCATGTAGCCGCCGATCGCGCCGCCCGTCAGCACGCCGACGCCGGCGCCGATCATGGCCGCCTTCGCCGCGTCCTTGCCTGCGAGGGCCGCGATGCCCGCCGCGACGCCGGCGCCGATGCCGCCGCCGAGCACGCCGCCGATCGCCGTCTTGCTGATGCGGCGCTCGCCCGTGTACGGATCGGTCACGCAGCCCGGCGTCGAGGCCAGCACGAGTCCGCCGATCAGGGCGAGGACGAGCGAGCGGAGAGCGCTCGACCGGATCGGCGCGAGGGCGGGGCGGGTAGGGGTCGGGCGTGCGGTCTGCATGAGATTCCTTTCGAGGATTTTCGAGGCGGCGCAGCGTAGCCGAGCCGATAGACGCCGCGCAGCCGGAAGGGTTCGCCGGGCGGCCGCCTAGCCGACGATGTTGACGAGCCGGCCCTTCACGACGATCACCTTCTTCGGCGCCCGCCCCTCGAGAATCCGCTGCACCGCTTCGAGCGCGAGGGCGCGGGCCTGGGCGTCGGCGTCGGAGACGTCCGCGGGGACCTGGATTTCGCCGCGCTTCTTGCCGTTGACCTGCACGACGAGCGTGATCTCGTCGGACACGAGCAGGGCCGGATCGGCGACGGGCCAGGGGACGTAGGCGAGCGAGTCGCGGTGGCCCAGGCGCTGCCAGATCTCCTCCGCGAGATGCGGGGCCAGCGGCGCGAGCAGGAGCAGGAACGGCTCGGCCGAGGCGCGCGGGAGCGGCGCGTCCTTCGTGATGTCGCGGGCGAAGACCATGAGCTTCGAGATCGCCGTGTTGAAGCGCATCGCCTCGAGATCGTCGGTCACGCCGGCGATCGTCTGGGCGGTCAGGCGGCGCTGGTCGAGGGTGCCTTCGCCGCCGACGGGGGCGCGGAAGACGTCGCCGTCGGGCGCCTCGTCGTGGAAGAGGCGCCAG
>JBIPOQ010000411.1:0-3844 GCA_044379055.1 Myxococcota bacterium | reverse complement strand
GAGAGCCGCATCGTGACCCCGATCGTCTCCGCGCCCGACGCCACGACGAGGGCCGCCGCGAGCGACGAATCGACGCCCCCGGACATCGCGACGACGACGCGTTTCGGCGCCGCGCCCGTGGTCACGGCGCGCCCAGCGCGCGGATCCGCGGCACGAGCTTCCCGAGCAGCTCGACCACGCGCTCGATCTGGGCCGCGTCGACGCCCTGGCCGAGGGAGAAGCGGAGGCTCCCGCGGGCCTCGTCCGGCGTGCGGCCCATCGCGAGCAGCGTCTTCGACGGCTCGATCGAGCCCGAATGACAGGCCGCGCCAGCCGACACCGAGACGCCCTCGAGATCGAGGGCCTGCAGCAGGACCTCGCCCGCGATGCCCGAGAACTCGACGTTCAACGTGTTGGGCAGCGTCCGGGCGGGATCGCCATTCCAGCGCACGCCGCCGACCCCCGTCTGGAGGCCCTGCCAGAGCCGGTCACGCAGGCCCCGCATCGCCTCGGCCTGGGGCGCGCCGCTGCGCATCGCGGCGCGACACGCGGCGCCATAGCCGGCGATGCCGACGACGTTCTCCGTTCCGCCCCGCCGGCCGCGCTCCTGACCGCCGCCGAGCAGGAAGGCCGGGACGGCCGCCGGGTCACGCAGGACGAGGGCACCGATGCCCTTCGGTCCGCCGAGCTTGTGGGCCGACGACGCGAGGGAATCGACCGGGACCCGCGACAGATCGATCTCGAGCTTGCCGATCGCCTGGGTCGCGTCGGCGTGGAGCCAGAGGCCCCGTTCGCGACAGAGGGCAGCGAGCGCCTCGATCGGCTGGATCGCGCCGGTCTCGTTGTTCGCCCAGATCACGCTGACGAGCTTCGTCTCCCGCCGGATCGCCCCTGCCAGCGCCTCGAAGGGAACGCATCCCGACGCATCGGGCGCGATCCAATCGACCTCGACGCCGCGCGCCGCGAGGGCCTCGAGGGGGGCGGCGACCGAGGGATGCTCGATGCGGGTCGTGACGACGTGGTCGCCGGGGGCGAGTCGCCCGAAGAGGAGCGTGTTGTTCGCTTCGGTCGCGCCGCTCGTGAAACGCACGCGCGCAGGCTCGGTCGAGAGGAGCCCCGCGACCTGCTCCCGCGCCGCCTCGACCAGCGCCCGGGCCCGCGTCCCCTCGAAGCTCACGCTCGACGGGTTGCCGTAGCTGTCGCGCAGGGCGCGCTCCATCGCCTCGAGCGCTTCGGGGCGAAGGGGCGTCGTCGCGTTGTGGTCGAGATAGATCCTCACGGCGCGCGACCTTAGCCCGAGGGTGTCTCCGAATCGACTTCCAGGAAGGGCTCGAGCTTCTCGAGCGTGCGAGGGCCGATGCCCGGGACCCGCTCGAGGTCCGGCGTCGCCTCGAAGGGCGAACGCTCGCGCGCCTCCACGATCGCCCCCGCCCGGCCCGGGCCGACCCCGGGGAGATTCTCGAGCAGCTCACGCGCGGCGGCATTCGGATCGACACGCTCGCCCTCGAGGAGCCGCGCGATGCCCTCGAGGCGTCCCCCGCGCAGCCTCTCCTGGCCGTCCGAGACACACCGCACCGTCACCGGCCCGAGCGCATCCCCTTCGGGCTCGCCGAGCACGAAATCCGCCCCCACCGCCTCGAGCGCCGCGCAGCCCGGCCGCACCGGATCCCCGCCCGCCGCGAGCGCGCGGCCGCCGAGGATTCCCGACAGGACGATCGCCAGCACGCGCTTCACCGCCGCCCGGCGCCCCGCTCCTCCGTGCTCCGCTTGCGCCTCTTCGCGCTCGAGCCGCTGCCAACGCTCGTGCCAATCCCGCAGCACCCGGGTCGCCTCGTCGCCCCAGGCCGTCGCTCGGAAGTGTCGCCGGCCCGGATCGACCGTCGCGTCCGGCGACGACAGGAAGACGATCTCGAGGCGCTCGTCGCCCAGGACTTCGGGAAACCGGTCGAGCCACTCGACGGCGAGCACCTGCCCCGGCCCGAGCAGGTCGAGGAAGCCGATCGACTCGAGCTCGGCCTCGGACGCGAGACGGTAGAGGTCGAGATGGTGGAGCGATTCCGGGCCTTCGGGCACCGGGTATTGCTGGGCGATCACGAAGGTCGGGCTCGACACGATCCGCGGATCGACGCCGAGCCCCGCCGCGAGACCCTTCACGAAGAGCGTCTTGCCGGAGCCGAGCGGACCGACGAGCCCGATGGCCAGGCCGCCCGCGCCGATCGAGGCGCCGAGCAGCGACGCGATCTCGAAGGTCGTCTCAGGGTCCGGGGAATCGAAGCTGAAGGCCAACGCTCCGCCCGCGTCCATCCTCGCCCTCCTCTCCCCGTCGCTCGATCGCCCGCTCGGCCGCGACGCAAGCCGCGCGCAGGGCGCGGGCCGTCGCCGGCAGCGCATCGGCGAGCTCGCTCGCGAGCAGCCCGAAGCCGGGCTCGGCCTGCGGCAACCGATCGGCCGTCTCGCCGTGCCACCACGCGCCGAGCCCCGCCGCCTCGAAGGCGTCGAGCCCCGCCGCGAGGAGCGCCGACACGATGCCCGTCAGCACATCCCCGGTCCCGCCGCTCGAGAGCGCCGGCCCGCCGGTCGGGACGACGAGGACCCGACCGGTCGCCTCGGCGACCACCGTTCCCGCGCCCTTCAGGATCACGACCGCCCCCGACGCGGCGGCCAGACGCCGCGCGGCGCCGATGCGATCGGCGTTGATCGTCGCCGAGTCGGTCTCGAGCAGACGCGCCGCCTCGCCGGGATGGGGCGTCAGGATCGTCGGCGCGCGCCGCGCCCGGAGCGCGCCGAGATCGCTGCCCAGGGCGTTGAGCCCGTCGGCGTCGACGACGAGGGGCCGCTCGAGGCTCCCCACGAGCCGAAGCACGCAGCGGACCGTCTCCGGATCGACCCCGAGGCCCGGCCCCAGAGCGACCACGGTCCGCGTCTGCGCGAGCGCCTCGATCCGCTTCGCAGCGGCCTCCGCGAATCCGCCCGAAGCCGTCGCCGGCGCCCGCTCGGTCATGATCTCGGCGCACAGGTTCGGCAGCACGAGCCCCGGGACGTCCGGCAGGACGAGCGTCACGAGCCCTGCCCCCGCGCGCAGCGCCGCCCGGGCCGAGAGCGAGGCCGCCCCCCATTTGCCCGTCGATCCGGCGGCGACGAGGACATGGCCGAAGCGACCTTTGTGGCCATCGCGGGCGCGCACCGGGAAGCGGCGGCCCGCCGCCCGGGCGTTCCAGAGCTCGATCCGGTCGGGTCGCCCCGGATCCGGATCGTCGATCCCGACGCGCGCGACCTCGATCGCCCCGGCGCGACTGCGGCCCGGCTCTAAGGCGAGACCGGGCTTCGGGAGCGAGATCGTGACGGTCCGATCGGCCTCGACGGCGATGCCGAGGATCTGGCCCGTATCAGCGGCGATGCCCGAAGGCAGATCCACCGCGACGACCGGGAGCCCGCGCCCGCGCGCGGCGTTCATTTCACCGATCACCCGCGCGATCCCGCCCTCGATCGGCCGGCGCAGCCCCGTTCCGAAGAGCGCGTCGATCGCGACGCTCGCGTCGTCGAGCCACGCGGCCCAGTCGAAATCCGCATCGTCGGGCCGCACGCAGCGACGGACCGGCGGCCCGCCCGGACGCTCGACCAGACGCCGCCAGTTGGCCGCCGCATCGGCGGGCAAGCGTTCGGGATCCCCGACGAGCACCGCCTCCGCCGCCACCCCCTCGGAGAGCAGATGGCGCACCGCCACGAAGCCATCCCCGCCGTTGTTGCCCACGCCGCAGACGGCCCGGACCGGCCGCCCGTCGCCGCGCGCTCGAGCCGAGCCCGCGAGCAGCGCCAGGACGGGCTCGACGAGCGCCCGCCCGGCACTCTCCATCAGCAGCTCGCC
>JBIPOQ010000410.1:0-3863 GCA_044379055.1 Myxococcota bacterium | reverse complement strand
TGTTGATGATCCGGCCCTCCTGACCGCCCGCGATCATGCGGGGCACGAAGGCCTGGATGCCGTGGACGACGCCCATCACGTTGACGCCGTGGACCCATTTCCAGTCGTTGACCGTCGTCTCCCAGACATTGACCGACGGCGCACCGACGCCCGCGTTGTTGAAGAGCAGATGACAGACGCCGTGCAGGGCATAGACCTGCTGGGCCAGCGCCTCGACGGACTCGGGCTTCGAGACGTCGGTCCGCACGCCGCGCACGTCGCCCAGCGACGCGAGCTCGCCGAGCGCGCGGTCGATCGCGCCCTGCTCGACGTCGGAGATCACGACCTTCACGCCCTTGCGCAGGAGCCCCCGCGCGATCGCCCGACCGATGTCGCCCGCGCCACCGGTCACGACGGCGACCTTGCCCTTCCAGTCCATCATTGCGCTCGCTCCTCTCTCTCGGGGTTCGCTCGGGTTTCTCTCGGGGCTCGCTCGGCGCTCGCGCCCGACTAGATCCCGGCCGCCTTCATGACGCGCTCGAGCCAGATCTCGCTGCGCTGGTTGAAGGTCTTCGCGATCTGCGTCGGCAGCGCCATGAAGCCGTGCGGCGAATCCGGATAGACCTGGAGCTCGACGTCGACGTCGGCCGACGCGAGCAGCGGCGCGAGGAAGAGCGAGTCGTCGCGCAGATGGTCGAGGCTCCCGACGGAGATGAGGCAGGGCGGCAGCCCGGCCAGATTCGCGAAGAGCGGCGAGATGTCCGGCGCGCGGCGGGCCTCTTCGTCGAGCCCCGGCGTGAAGCAGTCGACCATGAAGCGCAGGCCCTCCGGATCGAGCATGTCGGGATGGCCGCCGTTGCCGCGCTGGGAGGGCGTGCCGTTCACGTCGTACCAGCCGAACACGAGGTTGAGCCCGAGAAGGCGATCGCCCTTCTTCAAGCGATCCCGCACGCGCAGGCCCGTCACGAGGGTCAGGTGCCCGCCCGCCGACTCGCCGCCGATGAAGAGCCGATCGGAGCCGAACTCCGCGAGGCCCTTGTCGAGGAGCCACGCCGCGGCCGCCTGACAATCGTCGGGTCCCGCCGGATAGGGATGCTCGGGGGCCAGGCGATAGTCGACGGAGAGCACCGCGAGGCCGAATTGCTCGGCGAGGCGCTCGTTCGTCGCGTCGCCCATCTCGGGATTGCCGAGGATCCAGCCGCCGCCGTGGATGTGGAGATAGAGGCCGCGCGCCTTGCCCTTCGGTCGGAAGATCCGCACGGGGATCGGGCCGGCGGGGCCGGGGATCGTCGTCGCCTCGGCCTTCGCGGATTTCGGCGCGGCGGCGGTGACCGCGCCGAATCCCTCGCGGATCAGCCGCGCACGCGTCCGGGGATCGAGGCTCGCATCGGGCTGCGAGAGCGCCGGCAGGTATTGGAGCATGTTGCGCGCCTCTTCCCGCATGCCTTCGAGCTGCTCGTCCCAGAGCTTCATCTGCCGACTCCCTTCCGTGGCCGTTTGCCATCCCTCGATTCGACCGATCCGCCCGCGACACCCATCGCCGGCCACCGCGGCCCCCGACGCGGACCGGCAAGTCTAGTCCGGTGATCCTGGAATTCACCTACCCCGCTCCCGTGCAACGAAATGGGGCGGCTACCACGCTCCAGGTCACGGCGAGGGGCTGTAGCGCGCCTCGCGTCGAAATCTGCGTTCCGGCTGCCGGCGCAGCCTGCGGATTGTTTCAACGCAGACGGAAGAAGCCCTCAAGCAATCCATCGAGGATCCGATAGGAGGCCCGCAACTAAGGAGCCCCCATGCGACCCCCGTCACGATTCGGCCTCACGATCCTCTCCACCCTCTTCGCGACCCTCGCTCTCACCGGCGCGGCCTTCGCAGGCAGCATCGAATCCGCGCAGGATTCCAGCCCCTCGGCCTTCCAGCCGAGCATGCAGATCGCGCTCGACGACGCCTTCGAGACCGCACACGCAAGAGTAGATCAACGCCTCAACGTGCTTCTCTCGGGCCCCACCCGAATGGAGTGCTCGAGCGACGAAGGCACCGGTTTCGAGACCTGTGTCGTCCGGACCGAAGGCACGCCTTCGTCCGTCCCGGCCTCCCTCGCCCACAACTGATCGCGCCCCGATCCGGAACGAAGCCCGCACGTCGCGCATCCCCTCCAGGCGGTTCGCCGCTTGGTCGGCATGCGCGACCTGCGGCATGTTCCGCCCCGATGCCGGCCGGGCCTCCGGTCGGGAAGGGAGAGCAGATCCTGGCGTTCGTCCCGGTGGCCAGACTCGATGAAATCCCGGCGTCGCGCGGTCTGCGCGTGACGGTCGGCGGGATCGCGCTCGGGCTCTATCGGGTCGGGGATGCGATCCATGCCATGGAAGACGCGTGTCCCCACGCGGGCTTCCCCCTCTCGAAGGGCCGCTTCGAGAACGGCGTCGTCGTCTGCTCGGCCCACGGGCTCTGTTACGACGTGCGCACGGGCTTCGACCCGGAGCACGGCGACGGCTTCCCGATCCCCTGCTTCCGCGTCCGGATCGAGGCCGGAAGCGTCGAGGTCGACCTCGAGGACCGGATCAACGCGCCGCGGCGGCGCGGCCCGGGGCGGGGCTGAGCGCGCCGCTCACCAGAAATTCGGATTGATCTGCTTCGCGGGAATCCGGTCGGCGATCTCGGCGTGGAGGCCGGGCAGCAGCGACCAGTGCACGCCGGGGCGGTAGTGGTGTGCGGTGTGCAGGCCGAGATTGCAGGTCATGAAGTTGTAGATCGGATTGGTGTTGTTGAAGCTCGCGTCGAAATGGCTCGTCGGGTAGTGGCCGGCGTGGTGCTCGTAGGTCGCCCAGGCGGTGTGGACCAGGGTCAGGAAGCCGGGCACCAGGATCACGAGCAGCGCGTTCATGGGGTTGTACCAGAACGCCAGTCCGATGATCGACCAGAGCGGGATCTTCATCCAGAGGAACGGCCGCAGGTAGCGGCGGTGGCGGAGGCCGAGGCGCAGGATGTCGATCTGGTGGTTCAGCACGAGATCGATCGTGTACTCGATGCGGCCCATCGGGCTGCCGTCGGCGCGCGTCCACTTCGACTCGTCGGGGCGCGCGTGCGGGCGCTGGTTCAGGTAGTTGACGTGGTGGCCCACGTTGTGATGGAGCACCCACGAGTAGGGCCCGATCCCGGTCTGCAGTGCGAGCACCAGGTCGTAGAGCCGATTCAGGACCGGCGAACGGAAGGTGTTCAGATGCTGGTGGTGGTGGTTGATCGGGGCCACGAACATGCTGACGAGCACGAGCGGCAGGATGCAGAGCGCCGCGACCCAGGTCGGCGCGAGGAAGAAGATCAGCGCGTGCAAGGCGAACATCGCGCAGGTGTACGCGACGGGCCGACGGTCGGCGCGGTACTTGAGGAAGCGGCCCGTCGTCGCCCGCAGGTCGACCGCGCTCCCGGTCGGCGATGCGCTGCGCGCCGCTGAACCGGGCTGGGACGGGCTCGAGGACGGGGACTCGACGGGCTCGAAATCGATCGCTGCACTCATGGGGGAAGTCGGCTCTCCGATTGCGCATCCGAGCGGGGGTGCTGTCGGAGGCTTCGATCCAGGTTGCGACCAGACGCGGCGCGAGATGTAGCCGAAAGCGCAACGCGGGCAAAGCGCGGCGGACCCGATCTGCGTAAAAGCGATGTAAAAGTTCGCGCCGGGGCTTCAGTGACGGGCGGCGGCCTTTTTCATGTCCGGAATCTGGCCCGATTCGTCCCCGAGCAGGACGTCGTTGTAATGGCGACCGCCTTCGTGATGGCCCCCACCCTGGCGGGCGAACCCGAGCAGCACGCAGCTGCGGAAGGGGCCGGTCGTCCCGGTCGGCGGCGGCGCGACGTGCATCCCATCCCCGTAATGGATCGTGACATCC
>JBIPOQ010000409.1:0-3873 GCA_044379055.1 Myxococcota bacterium | reverse complement strand
CCCGTTCCGGATCAGGTTGACGAAGACCTGCTCGAGCTCGATCGGACTCATCAGGACGGAAGCCGACCCGACGTTCTTCTCGATCTCGAGGCCGACGTGCGCCGCACGCTCGCGGGCGAGGCGACGGGTCGCGTCGACGGCCGTCCGGAGCACGCCGACGACGTCTCCGCTCCATTTCTCCACGGACTCCGCCCGGGAGAACTGCAGGATGCTGCGGATGATCCGGCCGCAGCGGACGGCCTGGGACTTGATCTCCCGAAGCGCCGACTCGGTGGTGCGTTCGTGGTCCGCGTCGCCGGACGTCACGAGGGCGAAGTCCGCCGCGGCGAGGATCGCGCCGATCGGGTTGTTGATCTGATGCGCGACGCCGGCCGCGAGGGTCCCGACGGCGGCGAGGCGCTCCTGCGCGCGCAGCGTCTGTTGGCTCGCCTCGAGCTCGCGCGTCCGCTCGGCGATGCGGGCCTCGAGGCGATTGCGCTCCTGAAGACGGCTCGCGTCGAGCTCCTTCTGGGCGGTGATGTCGACGTAGGCGATCTGGCGGGCGGTGAGTCCCTCGGAGATGGCGTCGGCCCAGCGGATCTGGACCCAGCGGTGCTCGCCGTCCGCCCGCCGGATGCGCATCTCGAGCGCCTCCTGGTCGGCGCGCGCCGGCACGTTCAGGGCCGCGACGACGCGCTCGCGATCGTCCGGATGGAGGTAGGCGAGCATCTCGTTGACGTGCACGCCGATCAGGCGATCGAGGTCCTCTCCGAACAGCTCGGCGAGGGCGCGATTCGCGTAGGCGATCCGGAACTCCCGCACGACGGCGACGCCCTGGAGCGATTGCTCGACCAGGTTCTGGTAGTTCGCCCGCGCGCGTGCGAGATCCGTGACGTCGTGGAGATGGACGACGACGCCTCGGACGGCGGGGTGGTCGAGGTGGTTCGTGATGCTGATCTCGAGGCGGAGCAGCGGCCTGCCATCGTCCCGATTGCGCGCTGCGCTGTGGAGCTCGGTCCGGACCCGCTCGCCCGGATTCTCCATGGCGCGTTTCCAGAGAGGGACCGTCTCGGCGCGGCCCTCGTCGTCGGACAGGGACGAGAGCCTCCGTCCGATGGCGCTCCCCGGGTCGAGTCCGATCAAGCGCTCCACGGCGGGGCTCGCGAACTTGATCAGGCCGTAGGCATCGAGGACGAGGATCCCCTCCGAGGCGTGCTCGAGGAGCGTCCGATACCGATCCTCCCGAAGTGCGAGATCCGCACGCGCCCGCTCGGCGAGCTCGACGGCGCTGCGATTCCAGAGCTTCTCGAACAGATAGGTCACCCCCATCATCCCGAGCAGGCAGATGAGCGCGATGGGATACCGCTCCTCGTGACGCAGCTCGCGAAGCGACTCGACGAACGGAGGGAGATTCGCGTGGGTCAAGGCCGCGCCGATCGCGATGATGCCGATCGTGACGAGACCCCAGCCGAGGACGGCTCGGCCGCCCCGCATCAGCAGCGCGAGCATCGGAATCATCGGGAGCACGGGCAGGATCCCCGTTGCGCGTCCGGCGCTCAGGAGGACGACCGCCAGGGCGTAGCTCGAGACCTGGGCGCACACGAAATGCCCCAGGCTCCGGATCGCGTCGCGCTGGCGCAGGAGCAAGGGGAGGGCGAGGCAGAGCAGGGCCGACGAGCCCATCGCGAACAGGACCGGAGCCGGCCAGTGGAAGAGCTGCCAGGGGAGGAAGGTGAGGCCTGCGAGCCCGACGGCGAAGCATCCGATCACGCCGATACGGGTGTACGCGAGCTCGTTGGCCGACAGGCTACGGACGGACTCCGGGAGGAAATAGGCGTCGGCCGCTTCGTAGAAGCGCCGCGCATCGCGCGTCCGGGCAATCAGGCTCGTCGTCTCCGCCATTCCGACCCATGCTAACGCGGATCGACCGCCTCCACGCGGGTCCGCCGTCGGCCGGCGTCGAGGACGATTTCTCGGCCTCCCGAAGCGTTATCGTGCGGCGTGAGCCGGAGCGTGCGCCAGGGGTGTGTGCGAAGTCGGCACCTTCGAGCGGCGGCCGGCCCGATCCGGCACGCGGAGATCCCGTCCGATGACGAATCGTGTCTTCTTCAATCACCTGGGTCAGACGATCACGGACATCGCGCGTTCGCGGCGCTTCTACGAGGGGCTCCTCGGGTTCAAGTTCTGGTGGGACTTCGAGGCGCCGGACGAGCTCGCGAGCAAGGTCCTGATGGTGCCGTCGCCCTGCAAGCTGACGGCGACCTATCTCTGGCGTCCGGACCTGGTCCTCAACCTGATGCATTTCGGGGAGCCGGCGGCTCGCGAGGCGTATCGCGTCCGCAGGCTCAACGAGCCGGGAATCTCCCATCTCGCCCTCTCGGTCGAGGACGTGCCGGCTCTGCTCGCCCAGGTCGAGTCGTTCGGCGGGAAGGTCCACTACGAGAGCCGGGGCGCGGAGAGCGCCTGGGGTCAGGCGATCTACATCCGCGATCCCGACGGCCAGCTGATCGAGATCGTGACGATGGCCTGGCGGGAGAAGCTGCCGCCGCCGCCCGTCTGAGCCGCAAGGGCGGAATCAGCCTTCGCCGAGACCGTCGTCGGGGAACTCGTAGACGAAGATGTCGTGGGGCAGCTGGCCCGGATCGACCTTCGCGACCTGCTTCAGATAGCCGGTATGCAGGTCGTAGATCCAGCCGTGCAGGGTCGGACGCCGCTCGCGCTTCCAGGCCAGCTGGACGAAGGACAGCTCCGCGAGGTGGTTGACCTGCTCGAAGACGTTCAGCTCGATCAGGCGCTCGTAGCGCTTCTCCTCGTCGGGGATCGCGTCGAGCTCGCCGGCATGGAGGCGGTAGATGTCCTTGATGTGGCGCAGCCATTTGTTGATCAGGCCGAGATGCTTGCGGGACATCGATGCGCGGACGCCGCCGCAGCCGTAATGGCCGCAGACGATGATGTGCTTGACCTGCAGGACTTCGACGGCGTACTGGACGACGGACAGCATGTTGAAGTCCGTGTGGACCACGAGATTCGCGATGTTGCGGTGGACGAAGAGCTCGCCCGGCTCGACGCCCGTCACTTCCTCGGCGGGGACCCGGCTGTCCGAGCAGCCGATCCAGAGGAACTCCGGCTTCTGGACCGTCGAAGTCCGCGTGAAGTAGTCGCCCCGCAGGCTCAGCTTGTCCTGGACCCAGGCCTTGTTGTTCAGGAGCAGTCGTTTGTAGGTCTCCATCCGCCTTCTCCTGGTTTCAGCTCGCGTCCAGCTGCTTGTCGTGGAAGTTGTGGAACTCGAGCGTGATCCCGCGGAACGAGGCTCCCGTCTCGAACTCCCTCACGGTCTCGTAGATGTCGCGATCGACGTAGAGGGCCTTCGTTCCGTCGACGATCAGATGGGCCCGATCCGGGATCTTGCGCAGGCGGCGCTTCAGCTCCGCCTTGTTGACGAAGGACATGTCCTTGTTGAACCGCATCAGCCAGCTCTCGCCGTCGTTGACGACCGCGATGGCGGAATGATGATTCGATCGCATGACGAAGAAGACGCCGGTCATCAAGCCGATGGCGATGCCCGTCAGCAGGTCCGAGAAGACGATCGCGACGACCGTGACGAAGAAGGGGATGAACTGGGTTCCGCCCTTTCTCCACATCTCCATCACGATCTTGTGCGACGCCAGCTTGTACCCGACGACGAGCAGGATCGAGGCG
This sequence comes from Myxococcota bacterium, assembly GCA_044379055.1. GTDB lineage: Bacteria > Myxococcota_A > UBA9160 > UBA9160 > UBA4427 > UBA4427. The sequence goes on along the minus strand of JBIPOQ010000409.1, from coordinate 195 downwards.
AGGGCGGCGAGCGGAATGCGATTCAAGATCGACGCGAGGAGGGCCACCGCGGCGAGCATGACGAGACCATGGACGAACGCGGAAAGCCGCGTCCGCGCCCCGGCGTAGACGTTGGCCGAGCTGCGGACGATCACGGACGTGATCGGGAGCCCGCCGAGCAGCCCCGAGAGCGCGTTGCCGACGCCCTGGGCGCGC
>JBIPOQ010000408.1:0-3877 GCA_044379055.1 Myxococcota bacterium | reverse complement strand
CCGATCTATGGGCTGGGCCTTCCAGCAGATGGCCGAGATGATGGGGCTCTGGGAGAAACGCTCGGTCGCGGGCCTCGCGAACACGAACCCCGCGAACCTCGACCGCGCGGGCTACCGGGCCCTCGTCGAGCGCCATGCGGGCCGCTTCGCGGCGGGACGCATGGACCAGTTCGACCAGAGCCTCGAGAATTTCTTCACGGCGAAGGTCGATCCGGCGGATCTCGACGAATGGGCCGCGATGGCGCTCTCGGACGAGTCGGACTTCGCGGATCGCTACGCGGCGCGGCTCTTCTTCGGCTGCGAGGCGGACGACCGGGCGAACGTGCTGGCCTTCGACACGCGCCTCACGCCGCTGCGCGTGCGCTTCAACGCCGTCTTCGGCAGCGACATCGGGCATTTCGACGTGCCCGACATGCGGCACGTCGTCGCCGAGGCGTACGAGCTGCGCGAAGAGGGGTTGATGAGCGAGGCGGATTTCCGGGACTTCACGTTCGGCAACGCGGTGCGGCTGCACGGCGGGATGAACCCGAGGTTCTTCGAGGGGACGGCGATCGAGGCGGAGGCGAAGAAGATCCTGGCGGGGGCCGAGCGCTAGGGCTTCCGTCGAGGCGAGGCCGCTTCAGGCGTGAAGGGGCGGCCGTCGGTCGCGCCAGGGCCGCGCCGCTTCGAGCTGCGAGGCGATGCGGATCAGCACGTCCTCCCGCCCATACTCCGCGACCAGCTGGCTCCCGATCGGCAGCCCTTCGGCGTTCCAATCGAGCGGCAGCGAGATCGCCGGCTGGCCCGTCACGTCGAAGGGCATCGTGAAGATCGTGTAGGCGCCGAGCCTCCCCAGCAGCTCGGGCAGCGGCGCGAGGGGGCCGAGCTTGCCGAGGCGCGGGGGCGGGGCACCGGCCGTCGGCGTGAGCAGGACGTCGAAGTCCCGGCCCCAATGGGCCGAGAGGGCGCGGGCCCAGGTCCAGGCCGCCTCGGACTGCTTCACGTACTCCGCGGCGCTCATCGCGCGGCCCTGCTCGGCCATCAGCCAGTTGAGCGGCTCGACGTCGTCGGGCCCGATCTTCTCGCCGACGAGCTCCGCATAACGGTCGAGGTCCCGGGCGACCGCGGGGGCGATCCACGGCCCCATCACCGGCGCCTCGAGCTCGGCGAGCCGCACGGGCTCGACGCGATGGCCGAGCTCGGCGAGCAGCGCCGCGGTCCGCTCGGCGGCGGCGACGCAGTCGGGATGGATCGGGCCGGAGCCCGCGGCGGTCGCGAGACCGATGCGCAGGCGGCCCGGGTCGGCGCCGAGCTCGTCGCGGAGGGGACGCGCGAAGGGCGGGGCCGTGTACGGATCGCCCGCCGCGGGGCCGGCGATGCAGTCGAGGATCGCCGCCGAGTCGCGGACGCTGCGGGTCACGACGTGCTCGTGGGTCAGCGGGCCCCAGTATTCACCGAAGGCGGGGGCGAGGGTGCTGCGCGCTCGGGAGGGTTTGAGCCCGACGAGTCCGCAATGGGACGCGGGAATGCGGATCGAGCCGCCCATGTCGTTTGCGTGGCCGGCCGGGGCGAGTCCCGCGGCGACGGCGGCGGCCGAGCCGCCGGAGGAGCCGCCCGTCGAATGCTCGAGGCTCCAGGGATTGCGCGTCGGGCCGTAGGCAAGCGGCTCCGTCGTCGCGGAGAGCGCCATTTCGGGGGTGTTCGTCTTGCCGACGAAGACGAAGCCGGCGGCGCGGAAGCGGCGCGCGAGCTCGCTGTCCTGCGGCGCGTGATAGGCGTGGCGCTTCAGGAAGCGCATGCCGGCGTGATAGGGATCGCCCGCCGTGGTGCAGACGGCGTCCTTCACGAGGAAGGGAACGCCGCGGAAGGGCCCGCCGCCGAGCGCCGGAGACGTCGCCTCGGCGCGAGCCTTTTCGAAGAGCCGATGGATCACGGCGTTGATCTGCGGGTTCACGCGCTCGATCCGCGCGATCGCGGCCTCGACGAGCTCGAGGGGCGAGGCTTCGCCCCGGGCGACGAGCCCGGCCTGGGCGGTGGCATCGAGAAAGGCGAGCTCGGAGGCTTCGGCGGAGGGTCGGGGCATGCGAGGAGTCTGGCATGCCGGGTGCTGGGGTGCACGCCACTCCGGCGCCGGTGCGTCGCCTCCCTTTCCTGGTAGCGTTGGTCGCAGCGGCGTCGCACGCCGGGGCGGTGGACGTTCCGGAAGATCGACGGGCATTCTCCGGGGAGGGTCCATCCCTGCCCGGACGGGAGATCCGATTGGGCGTTCTCGACGGCAAGGTCGCGATCGTGGCGGGCGGCTCGCGGGGCATCGGGCGCGGCTGTGTGCTCGAGCTCGCGGCGAACGGGGCGAAGGTCTACGTGCTCGGGCGGACGCTCCATGAAGGCGAGGGCGCGCTGCCCGGCAGCCTCTCGAAGACGGTGAAGGAGGCTGCGGAGCTCGGGGGCACGGCGATCCCCGTCGTCTGCAACCTGCGCTCGGACGATCAGATCGCCGCCGTCTTCGCGCGCGTCCAGCAGGAATGCGGTCGCCTCGACATCCTCGTCAACAGCGCCTTCGACCTGCCCGAAGGCTGCGGGAACGCGCAGCCCTTCTACGAAACGCCGATCTCGTTCTGGGACGACATGACCGCGATCAGCGCCCGCTCGGTCTACGTCACGACCTGGCATGCGGCGCAGGCGATGATCCCCCGTGGCCGGGGCGTCATCGTCAACATCAGCTCCCAGGGCTCCCGCGAATACTTCGTCCACGCGACCTACGGCATCGCCAAGAGCGCCCTCGACCGGATCGGTCAGGACACGGGCAACGAGCTCGCGAAGCACGGCGTCGCGGTCGTGACCCTCTGGCCCTCCTTCGTGCTGACCGAGCGCATCCTTGCCTTCGATGCCGACGAGTGGGGCGTCGATCTGGACGGCGCCGAGACGCCGCGCTTCTGCGGCCGCGCGGTGGTCGCGCTCGCCGGCGATCCGGAGGTCGTCGCACGCAGCGGTCGCATCTACTCGACCCGGCAGATCGCGGAGGCCTACGGATTCCGGGATCTCGACGGCGGTCTGCCCAAGGGAGCGCCGGATCCGCAGACGCACTATCCATTGATGGCGGAGACTCGTTGATGGCGGAGAGCCATTGATCACGGCGAGCAGGAGGGAATCATGGGCCGCGCGGTACTCCAGCCGAACTCCCGACTGCTGAACCACGGCGAGATGTTCTACGCGCCGGGGGAGCGTGCGCTCGCGCGGGCGCTCTTCCGCGCGATGGGCTGTCGCGTGCTCGACCCCCAGGAAGAGGCGGGGCCCGCGGATCTCGGTCCCGCCGCGGGGCCCTACTTGATCGTCTTCGTCGATCCGGAGAGCACGGATCTGATCGACAACGTGATGTACGCCTCGGAGGTCGAGCCCGCCCAGTGGCGACTCGAGCAGGCGCTGCGCGAGCAGATCGGGAAGGACGTGGATCTGCGCGAGCGCTACGCGGACTACAACGCCTGCTTCTCCCGCTATCCGCAGGGCATGACCCATCTCGGCGTCTCGATGAGCGAGGCGCAGCTCGCGGACGCCCTCGCGCAGATCCGGTCGACGCCCGCCCTCGCGGCGCGCGTCGCGGTCCAGGGCCCCTTCCGCCCGGGCGAGCCTGGATCCGTCGATCCGCGGGTGGTCCAGGGCTTCCTCCGCACCGACATCGTCTCGACGGGATTCCTGCTCGCCGGTCAACAGATCGAGCTGCAGGTCCGCCTCGATTGAACCCATGCAGGAGACTCCGATGAGTGATCCGACCCTGGCCGAGCATGCCGATCGTCTGGCGATCCACGAGCTCTTGTACCGCTATGCGCGCATGGTCGACTTCCGGGAGTGGACGCTGTTCGACCAGGTCTTCGCGTCGGATGCGGTCTGCGACTACCGGTCG
>JBIPOQ010000407.1:0-3879 GCA_044379055.1 Myxococcota bacterium | reverse complement strand
ACGAAGGCAAGCTGAGGATCACGGCCCCCGAGCTCGATGCCTCCGCCTGGAACAGCTATCCCGACTTCACCGCGCAGGTGAGGCGATCGGGGAGCTGGGGACACGTTCAGGTCTCGGGCATCCTGCGTGCCGTCGGCTTTCAGGTCGACGATCAGCCCGGCCGCAACTCGAGCGGTCACGAGCTGGGCGGCGGTGTGAACGTCGCCAGCACTCTCAACGTCTTCGAAAAAGACACCATCAATCTTCAGTTCGCCGGCGGATCCGGGATCGCGAACTACCTGAACGACGGCGGCACCGACATCGCGCCCGACGACTCCACGCCGATCGGGGTCCGGAGGGCGACGACCGTTCCGCTGGTCTCCTGGCTCGCCTACTACAATCGGACCTGGAGCGAGAAGTTCACGAGCTCGATCGGCTACAGCGAGGTTCGGCAGTTCACGGTCGGTGGCCAATCCGACGTCGCGTACGACACGGGCCAGTACGCCAACGTGAACCTTCTTTTCCACCCGATCTCGGGCATGACGATCGGTCCGGAGTACATCTGGGGCCGGCTCAACCTGAAGGGCGGAGCGGACGAGACGGACAACCGACTCCAGCTCTCCGTGAAGTACGTCTTCGGGATCACGGTGAGGCCGCCGTCGTGAGGCGCGGCAGACGGTCGGGCCGCCTGCGGGCGACCACGGTTCTCGTCGCCGGCCTGATGCTTCCGCTCGCGGGCTCTCCGCTGGGCGCGGCGGAGGTCGAGCCGCTCTTCAACGACTCCCATTTCCATCTGACCAACTACGTGCAGCAGGGCCCGAGCCTCGCACGGTTCGTCGAGATCATGGGCGACCGGGTGGGGCGCTCGACGCTCTTCGGGATCCCGCTGCAGCAGACCTGGTCGTACGCCAACTCCGGCGACGATGCCCCGACCTACTACCTGCACTCGGACGCGCCGCTCTACTACTACTCCTTCACGGACGCCTTCATCGCGATGCAGTTCCGCTCGCTCTCTCCCGAGCAGCAGGCGCGCTTCGATCCCATGATCACGGGCTTCAATCCCGCGGACATGTACGCGGCCGACCATATCCGGCGCGTCCTGCTCACGTTTCCGGGGGTCTTCTCCGGGATCGGCGAGTTCAGCATCCACAAGGAGTTCGTGTCGGCGAAGGTGGCCGGGGAGAAGGCCAGCCTGCTCAACCCCGCCCTCGACCGGATTCTCGAGCTGGCCGCGGAGGCGGGGCTCGCGGTCCTGATCCACAACGACATCGACGTCCCGTTCGCGAAGGAGGGCGCCGCGCCGGCCTATCTCGCCGACTTCAAGGACGTCCTGCGGCGACATCCCGACGCCACCATCATCTGGGCCCACCTGGGCCTCGGGCGCGTCATCCACCCCGTGCTCGCCCAGGCCACCTCCGCGCCGGGCGAGCGCAATCCGAGACAGGGGGAGTTGATCGAGCAGATCCTGAAGGATCCGAGTCTCGATCATCTCTACTTCGACATCTCCTGGGACGAGGTCGCCAAGTACGTCCTCGCCGGTCGCGAGGTCACGCGGCGAACCGCCGATCTGATCAACGCCTTCCCGGACCGATTCCTCTTCGGGACCGACAATGTCGCACCCGGCGATCAGGCGATGCATCTCGCGATTCATCGCAGCTACGAGCCCCTTTGGAAGCGACTGACGCCTGCGGCGCGGCGAAAGGTCTTGCTCGAGAACTACGAGCGGATCTTCGACGGCGCGAGAGCGCGGGTCCGAGCCTGGGAACGCGAGCATGCGAGCGAATCGCCGTAGAACGGGATGAGCGGGCGCGGTCGTCGGCCCGACAGGTCGGCGGGAATCGGGCGGTACAGCGAGAGTCGCCGTCGGAGACGCTCCGCGGAGACGCTCGGACGAGGAGTGGAGACGGAATGTCGAGGCACGAGAGCAGCTTTCGGTCGCAGACCCTGCGCGTCGCCCGCCCGGTCGGGACTTGCGTCCTCGAGCGGGTTCGCGTTCGTGGCGGTTTCCTTTCGGTGCTGGCCTGGCTGCTCGTGACGAGCGGGGCTCCGACGCCGCTGCGAGCGGAATCTCTCGAAGACCGCGTGGAGCGACTCGAGCGGGATCAGCAGGTCTTGAAGGAGGAGCTCGAGAAGAAGGACGCTCGGATCGAGAAGCTCGAGTCGGAGCTCGAGCGAGAGGAAGGGGGCGTCGAGCCCTCGGAAGAAGCGGGAGCGAGCGACGCGGACGCGACGGGCGCAGCGGACGGGGCTGCCGTGTCGACCGCTGCGACGGCGGAGCCCGAGGAGGCGGCCGGCGACGAGGAAGCGACGCCGGAGTCCGCGCCGACCCAGCCGACCCAGGAAGAATGGGGCGTGTACGATCCGGGCAAGGGATTCCTGATCGGGCGGAATCAGCTGGGAGAAGCATCGATCAGCGCCTATGCGCTGGTTCGATACATCAACCAGATGGACTCGAACAGGAAGTTCCGGGACCACCTCGGTCAGGTGCGCGACGTCGACACGCGCGAGAACATCCAGGCCCACCGGACGCTCATCTGGCTGAGCGGGTGGGCTGCAACGCCGAAGCTTCGCTACCAGATCGCCTGGTGGACCGTGCAGGACACCGATCAGGACGCCATCTTCGGCAATCTCGGGTACCTCTTCCACAAACGCTTCCGACTCTTCGGCGGCATCAACGGAAATCCCGGCTCCCGATCGCTGCAGGGCTCGCACCCCTTCTGGTTGGGGCACGACCGCGTGATGGCCGACGAGTTCTTCCGTCCCTTCTTCACGCAGGGAGTCTGGGCGAACGGGGAGCTCGTGCCCGGCTTCTGGTACAGCGTGATGGCGGGCAACAACACCAGCACGCTCGGCGCCACGGCGGCGAGTCTCGATCGGGACTTTACGTTCGGGGGCTCGCTCTGGTGGATGCCGACCACGCACGAGTTCGGCCCCCGTGGCGCCTATGGCGACTGGGAGATGCACGAGGAGCTCGCGACCCGATTCGGCGTCTCCTCGGTCTACAGCCCCGAGCTGCGCCAGTCGGATACCGGTCAGTCGGCGAACAACACGGCTCTCCGGCTCGCCGACAGCGTCAACCTGTTCGATACGGGTGCGCTCGCGCCGGGGGTCACGGTCCGCAATGCGGACTACAACAATCTCTCGGTCGATGCGGGATTGAAGTACAGGGGCTTCTTCCTGCAGGCCGAGTACTACGTCCGATGGTTGAAGAATTTCCAGGCCGACGGTCCTCTGCCCGACGACGAGATCATCGATCATGGCTTCTACGTTCAGGCTGCGTTCTTTCCGCTCCCGAAGATCGTCGAGCTCTATACCGCGACGTCCCAGATCTTCGGCGATGGAGGCGCGGGCTTCGGGGACAGCTCCGAGTACATCGCGGGCGTGAACTACTATCCCTTCGATACACGCAACCACCGGGTCAACGTCCAGTACATCAACGTCAACGGCTCGCCGGTCAGCAGCGATTTCGGCTACTACCGCGGAGGGCAGGATGGCTCGACGGTGACGGTCGGCGTCTCCGTTTTCTTCTGACGGGCTCGCCTCGCCGCCGAGGCGCGCGGAGAATCCTTCGCCGACGGGATCCAGGGAGGGCAAGTCGAACGGAACGAGGCTTGGGCCACCGCGCGAAACGGCGGGGCAGGGCCTAACAACGCGCGGAGCCAACGTGGGCTGAAGTCGACGAATACGGCCGAGACCCTCGCGGCCCGGGGCCGGCAGGGGAGGCTCGGGTCGACGAAACGACCGGGCTCCTCCGGCGTCCCCCTGGTCCGCTTCCGCCCCCGGACTCCCCGTCTCTTGACGCCCCCCGCCCGCCATCCGAGACTCAGCCTGCCCCCGCTCCGAGGCGCCGCCATCCGGGCCCGGCCGCGCGGGCTCGGAGGCTCCCATGGATCTCAGTTA
>JBIPOQ010000406.1:0-3911 GCA_044379055.1 Myxococcota bacterium | reverse complement strand
CCGCGGTCCTCGGGCGGAACGAGGTCGTGATGCGAGGTCGGCGAGAGCCACCAGCGTTCGGGCAGGCGGTCGTGGCGCGAGAGCGAGCGGTGGAGCAGCCAGTGGTAGACCAGCGCCGTCGGGATGCCGTAGGCGAAGCCGAGGGCCGCGAGCGCGAGGCCGCCGACGAGCAGCGCCTCGGCCGTCGCCGTCGCTGCCCACGCGAGCAGGCAGAAGACGACGACGACCGAGAGACCGATCAGGGTCTCGAACACGGCGCGGCCGGAGACCGGTCCTAGTACCGATAGTGGTCCGGCTTGTACGGCCCCTCGACGTCGACGTCGAGATAGGTCGCCTGCGCCGACGAGAGCCGCGTCAGCTTGACGCCGAGCTTGTCGAGATGCAGCCGCGCGACCTCTTCGTCGAGCTTCTTCGGCAGCACGTAGACGCGCTTGTCGTACTTCGCGCCGTTCTGATGGAGCTCGAGCTGGGCGAGGACCTGGTTCGTGAAGGACGCCGACATGACGAACGAGGGATGCCCCGTCGCGCAGCCGAGGTTGAGGAGTCGGCCTTCGGCGAGGATCAGGACGCTGTGTCCGTCCGCGAAGCGCCACTCGTCGTACTGCGGCTTGATGTTGATCTTCTGGATGCCCGGCACCTTCTTCAGGCCGGCCATGTCGATCTCGTTGTCGAAGTGGCCGATGTTGCCGACGATCGCCTTGTCCTTCATCCGCGCCATGTGCTCGGCGGTGATGATGTTGAAGTTGCCCGTCGCGGTGATGAAGATGTCGGCCTTGTCGACGACGTTGTCGAGGGTGTTGACCTCGTAGCCCTGCATCGCGGCCTGGAGCGCGCAGATCGGATCGATCTCCGTGATGACCACGCGGCAGCCCTGTCCGCGCAGGCTCTCGGCCGAGCCCTTGCCGACCTCGCCGAAGCCGCAGACGACCGCGACCTTGCCGCCGAGCATGACGTCGCTGGCGCGCATCAGACCGTCCGGCAGCGAGTGCCGGCAGCCGTAGACGTTGTCGAACTTCGACTTCGTCACCGAGTCGTTGACGTTGATCGCGGGGAACAGGAGCTGTCCGTTCTTCTCCATCTGATAGAGACGCGCGACGCCCGTCGTCGTCTCCTCGGAGACGCCGCGGCAGGCCTCGGCCGTGCGGCGCCAGCGGCGCTTGTCCGTCTTGCCGATCTTGCGCAGCAGATCGAGGATGACGCCCCACTCCTCGGAGTCGGTCTCGGGGTTGAAGTCGGGGATCTTGTCGGCCTTCTCGAACTCGAGGCCCTTGTGGATGAGCAACGTCGCGTCGCCGCCGTCATCGACGATCAGCGTCGGACCCGAGCCGTCGGGCCAACGCAGCGCCATGTCGGTGCACCACCAGTACTCCTCGAGGGTCTCGCCCTTCCAGGCGTAGACGGGCGTGCCTTTCGGATTCGCGACCGTGCCCTTCGGGCCGACGACGACGGCCGCGGCGGCGTGGTCCTGGGTCGAGAAGATGTTGCAGGAGACCCAGCGCACGTCGGCGCCGAGGTGCGTCAGCGTCTCGATCAGGACGGCGGTCTGGATCGTCATGTGCAGGCTGCCCATGATCTTCACGCCCTTGAACGGCTGCGCCGCGCCGAAGCGCTCTCGCAGGGACATCAGCCCCGGCATCTCGTGCTCGGCGAGCTCGATCTCCTTGCGGCCCCATTCGGCGAGGCTCAGATCGGCGACCTTGAAGGGCGGAACGGCTTCCTGACTCATGGATTCCTCTTTTTTCGGTTGGCACGGGCGCGTCGGGCGGCTGGACTCGCGGATTCGCTCGCGGGTCGGGTCGGGGGAGTCGCCTGCCCGACATCGGGAAGGCGATCCGTCCTGGAACGGCGCGATCGGGAGCCTCGGCGATCGCCGTGGCCTCCCGTCCATCCGTCAGGACATCCGAATATGCGGATATACTGATTAATGCCCGGGGCGCTGTCAAGCCGCCGCCGCGCCTTTCCCTGTCCGGATCGGCCGGGGACGGAATGCGAACCTGTCTTCATTGTGGAGGGGCGCGCAGGTTGCGCCCGCGCTGCGCAGGCGCGAGCGGCCTCGCCGGGTCGACCCCGGCGCCGCGCTCAGCGCCGGACGAGCCCGGCCTCAGCCGGCGACGCGGAGAAAGAAGGCGACCGAGAAGGCCGCGACCGCGAGCGAGAGGATGATCCCCCCGACGAGCCAGCGGAGGATCCGGGTCTGCGCGACGAGCGCCGCCTCGAGCCGGCGCTGCTGCTCCGTCACGTGGAGCACCGATTCCTGGAGCTCGCCGAGGGCGCCGAGCTGCTCCTCGATGTCCCAGAGCTGGGTCAGGCGCTGCTCGACCTGGTCGGAGCGCCCGACGAGATCCACATGGCTGCGCTCGAGCTTGGCTTCGACGGAGACGAGGGCCTGCAGCAGCGGCTCGACGATCCGTCGCTCGACCGACTCGTTCGCTTTCGCGACGAGCTCGTTCGAGTCGCGCGTCGCCAGGGCACGTCGGGCAGCGAGAACCTGGCCGATGGCGACCTCTCCTTCTCCGTCGCGCGACGCCGAGGAAGCCTCGGACGCGCGGGATTCGGGCTCGTATTCGTTCGGAACGTTGCGCAGCGACTGGGCTCGCCGACCGAGCGCGATGCGTCGCCAGAAGGACGGGCGCTGGGATCCCGCTTCCGCGTCCCGGGGGCCGCGATCGCCGGGGAGGGCCTGGCCCCGGGAGGCCACGTCCGGCTCGTTCTCGAGCGCGGCCGGGGAGATCGCATGGGCGCGAGCGGAGGCGGGCGGCGACTCGAAGAGGGGCTCCGCCGGACCGCGCGCGGCGGCGAAGCTCGCGTTGGATTCGGGTGGGATCGGGGACGCCGCGTCGAGCTCGGGCGGCGCCGATGCGTCGGGACTCGCGGCGGCTCCGGAGGCGACTCCGGAGACAAGAGGCGCGGTCCGCCACGTCGTCGTCGCCGACTCCGCGGAGACCCCGCCGCCGTCACCGATCTCTCCACGCGTCGACGCTGCGGGGCTGCTCGGCAGCACCAGCTCCGTCGATCGCTCGGAGATCTCCGCGCCATGAATCGATGAGTACGCCGACTCGGTCATCCACCCCCCATTCCAAGCGGCGCCGGCATCATACAGCGAGATCGTGCTCGTCACCCGCTCGCCGGCAGGAGAAGACGGAAACCTCAGTCGCATTCGATTCTTCTTCGCCCGCAGCGGATGGTGTACCGCATGTCCGGGGCTAGACTCCCGCGGCGTGGAAAGACGAATCGAGCTCGACGGCTGTGTGAACTTTCGCGATCTGGGCGGCTATCCGACTGCGGACGGGCGGTCGATCCGCTGGCGCACGCTCTTTCGGAGCGACGCGCTCCACGCGCTGACGCCGGCGGATGTGAGCCAACTCACGTCCATCGGTCTCTCCGACATCGTCGACCTGCGCTCGACCTACGAGCTCGAGGCCGAAGGGCGCGGCCCCCTCGAGCGCGAGCGGATGTCGTTCCACCATACGCCGCTCTTCGACGGCGACCCGAAGGCCGGCGACCGCGCGGCCGCGACGACGATGTCGCTGGGCGAGCGCTACCTCGGGCTGATGTTCGTCGGCCAGAAGAAGATCGCGAACGTCGTCCGCATCCTCGCGGCGTCGCGCGGCGGTGCGGTCTATCACTGCGCCGCCGGCAAGGATCGGACCGGCGTGATCTCCGCCGTCCTGCTCGGCGCCCTCGGTGTCCCCGACGACCTGATCGTCGCCGACTACGCGCTCTCCGCCGAGCGGATCGACGCGATCATCGCCCGCGTCATGAGCATGAAGGGCTACGAGGACGCTCTGAAGCACATGCCCGAGGACACGCTGCATGCCCGGCCCGAGACGATGGAGAAGGTCGTCGAGGAGATCGGTGCCCGCTACGGCTCGATGGAGGGGTACCTCCGCGATGCCGGGGTCGACGACTCG
>JBIPOQ010000036.1:0-13743 GCA_044379055.1 Myxococcota bacterium | reverse complement strand
CCGCGACCTCGGCCCGAAGGGCCTCGATCGCTTCGTCCCGCTCCGACGTCGCCATGGCGCACGGCCCTCCGGAGAGCGGCACGCTGAATCCGCCCCGAGGCCGAAGGCACCGCGCTCGGCGCGACGCTAGCAAAGGCTCGAAGGACGTTTCGGAGCGAAACGCGCGTTGCAATCCGCAATGCGCGGCGACGCGTGGATCGGACTAGACGACGGCCCCCGCGCTCGTGTGGATCGTCTGTCCCGTGATCTGGCGGCTTCCGGGCAGGCAGAGGTAGACGATCGCGCTGGCGACGTCTTCGGGCAGGGAAGCGCGGCCGGTCAGGTTGGCGAGCGGCCCTTCGGCGATCACCTTCCGAAACTCGTCTTCGTCGCCGATGCCGCGCGTCATCGGCGTCCGCGTGACGCCCGGTGCGACGGCGTTGACGTTGATGTCGTAGCGGCCGAGGTCCGCCGCCGCGGTGCGCGTCAGCTGGGCGAGCCCCGCCTTCGCGGCGCCATAGGGCGCCATCACGCGGCGCGCGCGATGCGCCGAGCTCGACGTCACGTTGACGATCCGGCCGCCCCCGCCGCGGGCGACCATGTGGCGACCGACTTCCTGGATCAGTCGGAAGGGCGCCTTGAGATCGATGGTCAGGACGCGATCCCAGTTCGCCTCGGATTGCGTCAGGATTTCGCCCTCGTCGCCGGAGATACCGGCGGCGTTCACGAGGCAGTCGATCCGACCGTGGGCCGCGAGGACGGCCTCGACCGCGGCGGGGATCGTCTCGATCCGACCGAGATCGACGACGTGGACCGTCGCCCGCCGGCCCGCCTGGTGGATCGCCGTCGCCACGCGCTCGAGCCCCGACGGCTCGCGATCGAGCAGCGCGATCGCTGCCCCCTCCTCCGCGAGCTGCCGGGCCGTCGCCTCCCCGATCCCCGACGCCGCACCGGTCACGAGCGCGACGCGCCCTTCGAGTCGAGCTTTCGTCATGACGTCCTCTCGATGGGCTGCGGGCTCAATCGTCCCGCTTGAACGGCGCGATCTCGCCCGGCGGGAGCCGATGGCCGTGGGTCGCGAGATAGCTGAAGGTCACGTTCGGCTTCTTCTCGATCGCGTCCGAGATCTCCCAGATGCGCTCGAACTCCGTGCGCTGGATGCGCCACTTCCCGTCCTTCTCCTTGACGTAGGTGTCGCGGTAGAAGGCGGTGCCCTGGATGCTCTGCTTGCGACGGAACTCGAGCACGAAGTCGTTCAGGTACCAGAGGCCCGTCGCCGTCGTGTCGCTCGTCAGGTCGATCTCGGGATGGTGTCCGTTGTGCTGTGTGATCATCTCGGCGTGGGCGCCGTCGCGGACCATCGCGAGATAGTTGTCGCGGCCCTGCAGCTCGAACTTGTAGACGCCGCCGACGACCGTGATGACGACGTCCTCGGTGAAGACGTCGGCGATCTCGGCGACGTTCGCCGTGTCGAAGCAGCGGAAGTATTTGTACTTGACCCGCTTGATCGCCTCGATGTCCTCGAGGCGTTGAATCCGCTTCGCCAGCTCCGACATCCCGCTCGCTTCCGACATGAAGATCTCCCGTCCTGATCGGCCGCGGACCAGCGGCCCCGGCATTCTACGCCGAACCGAACAACGCGCTCGGCGGCGTTTCGACGACGTCGAGCTCGACGACCGCGACGGGCGGGAGCTCCCCCTGCCAATCGAAGGGCGGGAGGGCCGCGCCGGGGGGCGCCCAGACCGAGACCAGCGCCGCGAAATCGCCGGGGCGCGGCCCCTCGCCGACCCGGCCGTCGATCGCGATGCGCTCGCGGCCCGCGATCCCGGGCCAGGCGCCGCCGCGCACGGCGGCGGCGATCGTCGCGACGAATCGCGCCGGGTCGCTCGAGGCCGGGCGCGCGAACAGGGCCATGAGTCGCCGCGTGCCCGGCGGGTCACCGGCGCCATGGCCTCCGGCGACGAAATCCTCCGCGAGCTCGCAGGAGAAGCGGCGGCCGATCTCGAGGAAGCGCGCATCGTCTTCGTCGAGAACGCGGAAGGCCGGCTCGAGGGCGAAGGCGCGCGTCGCCTCCTGATCGGCACGGCTGGCCACCCAGAACTCCGTCAGGCAATCGAAGTCGACGCGCCCGGCGTGGACCGCGAGGACGTGATTGCGCACGTAGCGGCGCCAGCGGAAATGCTCGAGGAAGCCGAGGCCGAGGGGGACGTGACGCTCTTCGTAATGGCGCCGGAAGGCCTCCCGCGTCGAGCCTTCGCGGCGCGTCTTCACCGAGAGGATCTTGATCATCGAGGTTCCCCGGCGCGGCGGTGCGCCCGAAAACGGGCGGCTCTATCCTGCGCGACTCGACGGTGGCGCATTCCCGAGTCGGGATCCAGCGGCGCGGACCAGGAGAGAGCGTGGACGATCCGACCGGAGCGACGACCCGATCCCTCGAAGCCTTGCTCGACAAGCAGGCGATCCTCGAGCTCGTCCAGGATTATTCCCGCGCGGTCGACCGCCGCGACTTCGCGCTCCTCTCGAGCCTCTACACGGAGGACGGGATCGACGACCACGCGGGTCTCTACTGCGGCCCGGTCGGCGGCTTCGTCGACTGGCTGCGCGCCGCCCTCGAAGGCGTCGACGCAACGACCCACCACGTCCACAACGTGACGATCGCCCTCGACGGCGATCGGGCCGAGGGCGAGGTCTACCTGACCGCCTACAACCGGCTGCGAAGCACGGAGGGCGGGCTCTCCGATTTCGTGCAGGGTCTGCGCTATCTGGATCGTTATCGACGCGACGCGGGGCGCTGGCGGTTCGAGCGGCGGACGGTGGTCTGCGACTGGGCGCAGCAGGGCCCGTCGATCTGGGACCCTGCGCATCCGCTGATCGCCGGCAAGCGGCTCGGACGTCCAGACGGCGATGACGCCTCCTACGCAGCGCTTCGCAGCCCGGTCTTCGCGCGCCGATGAAGAAAGCCTCGCCGATCGCGCCGGGCTTCCATCCCGATCGTCATCGCGTCCGCCCCGAGGCCGGCGCGGATGCGCCGGAGCGGAAGTCTCCGCCCCTCGCGGCGCTCTACCCCGAGAAGGACGATCAGCTCGTCCTCTCCCCCGAGCGCTGGACGTCGCGGGACTTCATGCGGCGCGAGTGGGACGCGATCTGGTCCCGGACCTGGACCTGCGCCGGCTTGACGGCGGATCTCGCCCGGCCGGGGGACTGGATCCGATACGACCTCGGCGTCGAGTCGATCCTCGTCGTGCGCGGCCGCGACGAGACGATCCGGGCCTTCTACAACGTCTGCCGCCACCGCGGTCGCCAGCTCGTCCCCGGCGAATGCGGCCGCGCGACGAGCTTCGTCTGCTCCTTCCACGGCTGGATCTACGGCCTCGACGGCGGGAGCCTGCGCATCACCGACCGCGCGCTCTTCGACGATCGCGCCCTCGCGGGCGATCTCGGCCTCGTCCCCGTGCGCTGCCAATCCTGGGGCCCCTTCGTCTTCGTCGCCCTCGATCCGGCCGCGCCGCCCCTCGCCGAGCATCTCGCGCCGATGCCGGAGCTGCTCGCGGCCTACGCGCTCGAGTCGCTCCATCTCGTCCAGGACGTCGTCGTCGCGCTCGAATGCAACTGGAAGGTCGCGAGCGAGGCCTTCCTCGAGCCCTACCATACCCACGCGACCCATCCGCAGATCCTCGACTCGATCGACGAGCTCCACAACCAGTACGACTACTACCCGAACGGCCACAGCCGGGTCATCAGCCCCCTCGGCCGCCCGAGCCCGCGCCTCGCCGACCAGGAGAGCCTCTCCCCGGGCCTCGCCCAGACCCTCGCCGCCGCCGGCATCGATCCCGCGCAGTTCGAGGGGACGGCGATGGACGTTCGCGACGCCCTGCGCGCCGCGAAGCGCCGCGACGACAACCCCTTCGGCATCGACTACGCGCGCTTCAGCGACGACCAGCTCGTCGACAACTGGAACCCGTCGATCTTCCCCAACCTGGCGATGAACCTGCTGCCCGAGGCGGTGCAGATCATGCGCTTCCTGCCGCATGCGACGGATCCGGCGCGCTCGTTCTTCCACGTCTGGACCCTCGCCCGGAAGGCGCGCCCCGGCGTCCGGCCGACGCCCTTCTTCGGCGTCGAGCCCGACGCGGACCTCTCCGGCGCGACGCGACCCGCGCGGCGGCGGACGACCCAGGAGGCCCCGGGCCTCGGCTTCGTCCTCGAGCAGGACGTCGCGAACATGGCCCTCGTGCAGCGGGGCCTCGCGTCGGCAGGTTGTACCGGCGTCCGCCTCTCGGAGCAGGAGCAGCGGATCCAGCAGCTCCACGCGGAGATCGATCGACGCATGCGGGGCGTCGAAGGCCAGGCGCGGGACGGAAGTACCGCGGACGACGCCGAGGTCGAGAGCAGGAGCGACCGCTAAGGCGCGCCTCGACGAGGACCAGGGTCCTGCTCGAATCCCGATCGGGATGCCGACAGGCGTTTCGCGACGTCCTGCAGATCCGAGAGGATGCTCTCGGGGACCTTCTGCACGGCGAGATCGCTGATCGCCTCCTCGAGCCGGGCGACCGCATCGTTGCGAACGATCTGTTGGTGGCGGAGCGAAGCGATCATGCCATTCAAGGCATCCGCCTCGTCCGCGAGATAGTCGGTCGCGCGGAGTGCGATCTGCGGGGGCACCGCGCCCTCAGCGATCGCCTCGTAGCAGCGGACGAAGCGGACGAGCGGCTCGCGCATCCGTCGGAAGAGGACGTGCGCCGTCACGATCGATCCGGCCAGCGCGAGCGGGAGGAGCGGCCAGATCGCCGAATGGATCAGGAAGTCGAAATGACGCGCGAGATCCGTCGCCTCGGAGGGAGGCAGGTTCCCCCGCGAAGGCGACGACAGAGCCCGCAAGACGCTTGCCAGCAAGACGACGCCGGTGAAGCAGAGTGTCGCCCACAGACTGCTGAGCCACAGATGGGTTCGCCAGGTTCGAATCGTTCGACGATGGCGCACGGGTCCCAGTTCCACCATTTCCCCGCTCCGCTGGCGATCGGGCGTCGACTCAACCCGCTGTCGTCCCCAACACCGTTGCAGGCAGAACGGGGACGGGCCTTCCCGAGTTGATCGTGCGTTTCGGCGCTCTTCTGTAGGGCATTCATCCGGAGATCTCGTGTCCCTCCCGGAACCCTGCCCGGTCCGGGGACCGGCTCATCTCGGCTTCGGTCAGCCCCGGATCGCCTCCGGCGAGAGCGCGAGAAACCCCTTCCAGACCTCGTCCATCTTCGGTGCCCACTTCTCGAGGATCGGCGAGCGCGCCGCCTCCGGAGAGAGCCCCTTCTCGACGGTCAGGTAGTGGTACATGAAGGCCGAGACCCGCATGTTCATCGCGCAGTGGACGAAGACGCGCTCGCCGTCGAAGGTCCGCATCGTCCGGATGAAACGCTTCAGGTCGGCGAGGGTCGGGGAATCCCATTTCACCGGGATCTGCACGTAGACCATGCCCGTCGCCGTGACGAGACTGCCTTCGTTTTCGACCGCGTTATGCGAGTCGGGCACGGCGAGGTTGACCACGGCGACATAGCCCGCCGCCGCGATGTCGGCGAACTGCTCGGCCGTCGGTTGTCCGGCCGTCCCGATCGACTCGGTCAGCGGAATGAAGTTCAGGATCTGATCCATCGGATTCACGCCGGATTCATCGCGCGGTAGAAGGCCTCGGCCTCGCGCAGCAGGTCGTCGCCCGAGGGCACGAAGAGGATCTCCGTCGCCCCGCCCGCGGCCGCCTCCTCCGCCCGCTTCCGGATCGCCTCGGCCTCGCCGACCCAGCCGTACCAGGGGATCTGCCCGCCGAAGGTCGCGAGCGCAGCGCGATCCGCGGCGTTCAGATGCGTGACGTGACCGTCGTGCACCGCGAGATGCCGCTCGCGCTCGGGCCGCGCCGCGGCGATCTTCTCGAACCATTCCTTGCCGCCGGGCAGCGCCGTCACGGCCGCCGGGTTCGCCTCCCAGGTCGCGTGGTACATGCCGACCTGCCAGGGCCCGAAGGCTTCGACGACTCGCGCCGACTGCGGCGACTCGCCGGGATCGAGGACCGTCCCGGTCACCATCTGCACCGCCCAGTCGAAGCGCTCGGGCGGCGCCGCGAAGCCCATCCAGCCGTCGGCGATCTCCCGCGTGATCGCGAGGCCCTTCGGCCCGAAGGCGGAGAGCAGGATCGGGACGTCGATCGGCCGCTTCGCCGCGAGCTCGGGGCGGTGGATCATCTGACAGGGTTGGCCGTCGATTTCGACGAC
This sequence comes from Myxococcota bacterium, assembly GCA_044379055.1. Lineage (GTDB taxonomy): Bacteria > Myxococcota_A > UBA9160 > UBA9160 > UBA4427 > UBA4427. Next base: position 7,507 of record JBIPOQ010000036.1, on the reverse strand, counting down.
CCGGCCCGCGAGCAGGCCGCGCAGCTGCTCGACGTAGCTCCGCGTGAATTTCCAGGAGAGTGGCTTCTGGCCGAGCACGGCGCGGGCCGTGAAGCCCGTGCCGAATGCGCAGGCGAGGCGTCCCGGCGCGAGTCGCGCGACGGTCGCGATCGCGGAAGCCGTCGTCATGACGTGTCTCAGGTTCGGAACGAGCACCGACGTCCCGATCCCGATCCGTCGCGTGCCCTCGGCGATCTGGGCGAGGTGGATCCAGACGTCCTCGTAGAGGGCCGCCGAATCGAAGAGCCAGATCCGCTCGTAGCCGAGCGCTTCGGCGCGCACGGCGAGCTCCCGCGCCTTCGGACCCGGCGCACACGCGATCGACAGCTTCGGCTTCGCACTCATTTTCGGCGGACCTCCTCGAAAGGGACGACACGACAGCGCGGCGCCGCGACGGGCTCCGCGGGCAGCATGTGGCGCCAGTAGATCGTGCCCGACCGGCGACCTGCCGTGTCGAGCCAGTTGCGGACGCCGGGGTCGGCGTGGGCGACGACGATGCGGAAGCCCCGCTCGGCGTCGAGCTCGAGCTGGCGGGCGTTGAGCGAGACCTGTCGATCGCGGTAGTCCTCGGTCCGGCCGAGCGCGTTCCAGAGCACGACGTTCGAGAAGACGCCGCGCGGAAGGCGACCTTCCATCACGAGGGCCTGATCCGGCTCGAGCGCGTAGGGCCCCGCGGCGTAGGCCACGTCGACCGCGCCCCAGCCTCCGCCCGACTTGCCGGACTCCCAGACCTCGGGCGTGCCGAGCGTATTCGGCACGCTCGCGAACCAGGCCGGAAGCGCCCCGCCCTTCGGCGGCAGGACCTGACGACCGTATTTCGAGCGCACCCAGTTCGCGACCCGTGCGAGCCGACGCGCGACCTCCGCGTCGTCGACCGCCGGCGTCGGCCGCGCGTCGGCGCGGACCCGCTCGATCGAGAGCACGGGCTGCGTCGTCGGATCCGCCGCCGCGGGCCGTTCGTTCTGGTAGTAGAAGCGGACCACGACGGAGCCGGCGTCCGGCTCGAGCGCAATCCAGTTGCCCTCGGCCCGCGTCGGCGACAGCACGACCTCGTAGCGCCCGTCGGCCTCGAAATGCATGTCCTGCAGGTTGAGGTCGGAGGCGACGCCCTGCGGCCAGTGGCCGTCGCGATCGCCCCGGTGGACCGAGAACGAGAGGTAGACCTCGCTGCCGCGCTGGCCGCAAATCCGGTAGGTGGCGTCGCCCTGGATGGGGGCGAAGAAATAACGCGCGTCGGGGTTGTCGCTCCACTTCCGCCGCGGCGAAACGATCGGCGCGAAAACGGGCTTCTCGAAGTCTTCCGTCAGGTAGAACTCGAGTGCGCCGGAGAGCACGGCGGCGAGGGACTCGTGGGCGAGCGCGTCGTGCAGGGAGTCCTCGACACCGCGCGCGGGGCCGATCCAGTCGCGGCTGATCTCGCCGAGCAGGTCGACGAGGGATCCGAAGGCCGCCCGGCTCTCGCTCTGCAGCGCCATCTCAATCCGCCTCGTGGGCGACCGCGAAGGTCTCGACGTATCGGCGCGCCCGGGCCCGCAGCTCCGCCGGGTCGAGGCCGACCGCGGCGTAGTCGTAGACGATGCGACCGAACTTCCCGCGCGAGTGGGCGGCCTGATAGGCGCGCATGCGCGCCATCGTCGCCTCGCTCGCGTCGAGCCCCGCGAACTCGAGGACCCGGCGCACGGCCGCCATTGGATCCTTCATGTAGGCGTCGAAATGGACGTCGCAGCGCTGCGCCGCCGGCACGACGCCGATGTCGCGGACCGCCGCGTCGAAGCGATCCTGGACGTTGTCGGCGACCTGTCGTCCGATGAAGACGGGATCGACCGCCGACTGCACGAGCCGACGCCCGTAGGCCGTCATCGTCGCCATCGAGAGCACGACCCGCGCCGGATCGCGGAAGGTCATCACGACCCGCGCGTCGGGGTAGGTCTGCATCAGGGGAACGAGCCGCTCGAGGTGCATCGGGCTCTTGAGCACCCAGCGCTTCCCCCCGTCGCGCAGGAACGAGACGACCTGGAGCACCCGACGCGCGTACGCATAGCTGCGCCCGATGTCGGCCTTCCGGTACCAGGCGCGGTAGCTCGGGACGCGGAACGACGTGAAGAAGATCGGGCAGGCGAAGTCCATCGAGAAGAAGCCGATCTCTTCATGGGGCGTCAGCGCGTCGATCTCGTGCATCGCCTGCTGGTGCGGGATCAGGGCCATGCCCTGGTCGAGACCGGCCTGGATACGCGCGATGCGCGGATCGGCCTCGCCCGGGCGGACGACGTCGTCCGGGGCGGGAATCGGCTCGGTGCTCTCCCAATAGGGGAGGAAGCGCAGATCGGGATGGGCGGAGAGCAGGTTGTGGAGATGGCTCGTCCCGGTGCGCGGGAGCCCGACGATGACGACCGGGCGCTCGATCGGAACGCTCAGCGCCTCGGGATGGCGCGCGACCGCGGCCTCGAGCCGGAGTCGATTGACGAGGAGCTTCACGATCTGGGACCGCGCCGACATCCGCCCGAGCAGGCTCAGGTCGGCCTCGGACTCGAGGGCGGCGAGCAGGACGCCGAGCCCCTCGCGAAAATGATCCGCCCCGAAATCCGCCAGCCCCGCCGCCTCGCGCGCCTCCGCGAAGAGGCTCGCCTCGTCGAGGGGCACACGTCGGCGCGCCTCCTCCGCCGACACGGCATTCAGGGCACGCACCGCCTCGGGCAGCCTGGGGGCCGCGAGATCGTCGAGATGGATGTCGGCGGGCATGGGCTCCTCGCGGATCGGGCGATCGGCGACCGTTCGCCCCGGCCCGGCACTCTAACCGAACTCGCCCCGGGCCCGCCCCGGCCGGCTTGCTGCCCTCTGGACCGGCCTCTAGTCTGCTCGAAGAACGAGCCGCCCCTTCCCTCCCCCTGGAACCAGCGAGGCCCTGCCATGAACGTGCACGATTTCGAAGCGAAGACGATCGACGGCAAGACCCAATCGCTCGCCGACTACCGCGGCAAGACGCTCCTGATCGTCAACGTCGCGAGCAAGTGCGGATTCACGCCGCAGTACAAGGGCCTCGAGGCGATGTGGCGGAAGCTCCGGGACAAGGGCCTCGTCGTGCTCGGCTTCCCCTGCGATCAGTTCGGCCACCAGGAGCCGGGGAGCGAATCCGAGATCCAGGACTTCTGCTCGACGACCTACGACGTCACCTTTCCGATGTTCGCCAAGGTCGAGGTCAACGGACCGAATGCCCATCCGCTCTACCAGCACCTGAAGAGCGCCTCGCCGGGCATCCTCGGCACTGAGGGCATCAAGTGGAACTTCACGAAATTCCTGGTCGACGCGCAGGGCGAGGTCGTCGGACGCTACGGCTCCGTCGATACGCCGGATAAGATCGAAAAGGACGTCTCGAAGCTGCTCTGACCCAGGAGGAGAGAGACCCATGACGAGCCAGGACCTGCCGCGACGCGTGCGCGAGATCCGCGCCGGACTCGATCATCCCGTCATCGACGCCGACGGACACTACGTCGAGTACTCCCCGGCGCTCGCGCATTTCCTCGCCGAAGAGGGGGCGGGCGAGGCGATCGCGCTCTTCTCGAACCTCTCCTGCGGATCGGGGACCTACGGCGTCGAGCACCTCGCGCCCGAGGACCGCGACGGCGGGCAGGCCGTGCGCGGACCCTGGTGGGCGATTCCGGCGGACAACGCCCGCGACATCGCGACGGCGATGATCCCGGGGCTTCTCTACGAGCGCCTCGACGAGATCGGCCTCGACTTCGCGGTGATGTACGGCAGCGCCGGCCTCGTCTTTCCACACGTCCGAGACGAGAAGCGGCGGCGCGCCGCGTGCCGAGCCCTGAATCGCTACAGCGCGGAGATGTTCGGTCCCTACGCCGACCGCCTCACCCCCGCCGCCGTGATCTCGCTGCATACGCCGGAGGAAGGCATCGAGAGCCTCGAGTACGCCGTCCTCGAGCTGGGCCTCAAGACCGCGCTCATCCCGAGCTTCGTCGAACGCGCCGTCGCCGCCTCCGCAAGCCGGCCCTACAACGTCTGGTTCGATACCTACGGCCTCGACAGCGCCCACGACTACGACCCCTTCTGGCGGCGCGCGATCGAGCTCGGCGTCTCCCTCGCCGCCCACTCCTCGACGATGGGCATCGGCTTCCGCCGCTCGCCGACGAACTACGCCCACAACCACATCGGCCATTTCGCCGCCTCCGGCGAGGCCCTCGCGAAATCGCTGGTCATGGGCGGCGTGACGCGCCGCTTCCCGGGCCTGCGGCTCGCCCTGCTCGAAGGCGGCGCCCATTGGGCCGTCGGCCTGCTCGGCGATCTCGTCTCCCACTGGGAGAAGCGCAACATCGACGCCGTGCGCCGCTACGACCCCCGCCGCATCGATACGGCCGAGGTGGGCCGACTGCTCGAGAAACACGGGGCGCGGCTCCTGGCGCGCGGCGGCAAGGACGTCGCCGTCGCCGCCGGAACCTTCGCCCAGGCGGGTCCCTTCGACGACTTCGCGGGCCTCGAAGCGACCTGCGTGGAAGACCTCGTCGATCGTTTCGTGCCCAACTTCGCATTCGGCTGCGAGGCCGACGATCCGCTGACGAGCATGGCCTTCGACCGCAGCCGCACGCCGCTCTCCCGCCCGCTGCATGCCCTCTTCAGCTCGGACATCGGCCACTGGGACGTGCCCGACATGCTCGAGGTTCTCGTCGAGGCCTACGAGAACGTCGAACACGGCTGGCTCTCGCGCGCAGACTTCAGGGATTTCGTGTTCGGAAACGTGGCGCGTTTCTACACCGACACCAATCCCGACTTCTTCCGCGGCACCGTCGTCGAAAAGGCGGTCCATCAGGAATGCGGCGGATCACGCTGAAATCGCGAGGTCGGCCCGCCGTGTCCCGAATCGTCCTGATCACCGGCTGCTCCTCGGGCATCGGCGCCGCCTGCGCTGCGCGCTTCGCTGCGAACGGGGACACCGTCTACGCGACCGCCCGCCGCGCCGAGTCCCTCGCAGCCCTCGGCGGCCTCGGCTGCCGGACGCGTGCCCTCGACGTGACGCTGCCCGCTTCGATCGACCGCGTCGTCGCGGAGATCGAAGCGAGCCACGACGGGGTCGACGTCCTGATCAACAACGCCGGCTATGGGCAGCAGGGCGCCTTCGAGGAGACCTCGCTCGACGCGTTCCGGGCGCAGCTCGAGACGAACCTGATCGGGGCGATCGCGGTGACCCAACGGGTTCTTCCGGGCATGCGGGCCCGACGGCGCGGGCGGATCCTGATGATGTCGAGCATGGGCGGTCGACTCTCGTTTCCCGGCGGCGCCGCCTACCACGCCTCGAAGTATGCGCTCGAGGCGGCCAGCGACGTGTTGCGATTCGAGGTCGCGCGCTTCGGCATCGACGTCGTGATCGTCGAGCCGGGGCTCGTCGCGAGCCGTTACGGCGAGACCTCCCTGGCTCGCCTCGCAGGCGGAGAATTGCATGCCTACGCGCGCTTCACGGCAGGCCTCCGGGCGGCGCTGACGCGTTCGTTCACGGGCGAGGTGGAGGGCGCCTCGAGCCCCGAGGAGGTCGCGACGGCCTGCTTCGAGGCCGCGAGCGCTTCGCCCGCCCCGACCCGGGTCGTCGTCGGCGCGATGGCGGAGAAGCTGATCGGCCTTCGGGCGCGGGCGAGCGACCCGGACTGGGATGCGCTGCTCGAGACGATGTACCCGCGGCCCGAGCCCGACTAGCGGAGCGTCGTGCGCGCGGGAATCCGCGGACCTCAGCAGGCCTCAGCGGGACGGCAGCGGCGCGCGGCCGGCGGCGAGCCAGGCGGTACGGGACCAGATGTCGTGATTCTCGCCCCAGAGATCCGTGTCGAGGCCCTGCTCCGCTCGCCACTCGACGAGGTTCAGGACGGCGTAGATCTCGTGGCCAGCATCGACCGCCTGGCGGTTCGCGACGCGACCTCGCAGTCGGGCGCTCCGATCCAGGGCGTCCCGGAAATCGAGGGAGACGACGCGCGGATGATTGCCGTCCCATTCGGTCCGCCGCTCTCCGGCGACGAGGCGGGCCGCGACGCCGTCACGCAGCAGATAGCCGCTCGTGATCCGCTCGACACCGCTTGCGTCGGGATTCACGTAGGCGAAGAAGGCATCGCCGGCCCGGGACGTGCCGTGGGCGTTGCCGAGGCGCAGGTCGCTTCGCATGGTGCGCGGTCCCCAGGAACGATCGCGCACGCTGCCGCAATCGATCGCGTACTCGCGCGCCGCGAGGCGCACGCGGCCCCGAACTCGACCGGGCTGCTCGAAATGCCCCGCGAACATGCCGGGCGACTCCTCCGGCGCGACCGGATTCGCCTCCATGCGCGCCTCGAACACGACGTCGACCTCGACGCGGGGACTCGCGTGGACGATCCGGTAGCGCGTGAGCGGCACCTCGCAGCGCAGCCGGAAGCCTCGCGCGAGCGTGAGATCCCGCAGGTCGCCGAAGCCCCCGAATTCTTCGGTCCAGCCGTCGTAGGCGAGGATCTCGGAGGTCCCGCGCCAGGCGTGGACCGCGCCGCCCTGCTCGCCGGCGTTCGGCCGGAACCAGATCCGCGCGTAGACGCTGATCTCCTCTTCAGGGATCCAGAAGGGGAACCAGACCGTCTCGACCCAGCTCGGATCGGAGCTCGTCGGTCGGTGGAAATCGTCGTCCTGCGGCGAGACGACGAGCCGGGGATCGGCGCCGACGATCATGGCGCGGGCATCCGCTGCGGCCGAAGCCCGGAGGCCGGGCCGAGCAGGCTCTGCTCGGCGTGCGCCCGGCGCTCGAGCTCGAGGGCGAAGCGACGCACGCGATCGGCATCCGCTTCGTCTGCCTCGACGACAGGGCCCGCGTCCCGGCCGTGAGCGGCGTCGACCCGCGCGATTGCCTGCTCCTTGGGCCGCTCGCAGCCGACGGCATCGCAGAGGCAGAGCGCGAGCGCGCGCAGCAGCAGGAGCTGGAAACGCGCGAGAGGCTCGCGCTGTCGATCCTCGAGCGGCCGGCGGAGCCCGAGGGCGATCAGGGCCGTATTGCGGGCGAGGATGAAGACCCGGTACCAGGCGATCGAGGCGAGGTCGACGGCGGCTCCGCCCGCGGCGGCGTACTCCGCATAACGCCGGGCGAGCGGGCCGATCGGCGTCGCCATGTCGCGGACGGCGATCGCGGCGAGATCCTCCATCGGATCCCCCCAATGGGCGACCTCCCAATCGAGGATCGCCGTGACGGCGCCGCGCTCGGCGAGGAAGTTCCCGGGGCCCATGTCACTGTGGACGAGGCTCGTTCGCGAGGCGCGCGGCGGGCTTCGCCGCAGCCACGTCGCCGCGAAGTGCTGGACGGGGAGCGCTTCGGCACCGAGCCCGGCGAGCAGTCGATCGAGCTGTGCGAGCTGACCGGAAGCATGATCCGACGCGCGACTCGGCGCGCCGAGGTGTTCGATCGGGAGACGATGCGGATCGAGGGCATGGAGGGCGGCGGTGAGACGCATCAGATCGC
>JBIPOQ010000405.1:0-3918 GCA_044379055.1 Myxococcota bacterium | reverse complement strand
GTCGAGGAGGTCGACAGCCTGATCGATGCCCGGGTCGTCGACGGGGAGGCGGGCGAGCTGGTCGTCGGCGAGCTGCTCGAGGATTGGCCGGCGTCGCCCGAGGGCTTCGAGAAGGTGCGCGCCGAGTCCCTGTCGAATCCCCTCTACGTCGACTCGCTGCTCTGCGCGGACGGCTCCTGTACGGCGCTCTCGATCAAGCCCTTCACCTACAGCGAGTCCGGCGAGAAGGCCGACGACCTCTCGGGCTTCGAGACCGACCCGGCGATCGGGGCGGCCGAAGGGGCCGGGGGCGCCGCATCGAACGACGCGGAGGAGAGGCCCGTCTACCTCACGGCGGCCGAGGGCGATGCCTTGATGGCGGCCTTGCGCCCCCTGCTCGCGCGCTGGGAAGCCCCCGACTTCGGGGTCCACGTCGCCGGCGTGCTCGCGATGACCTATCGCATCAACCAGGGCATGGCCGCGGATCTCTCGACCTTCCTGCCCCTCACGCTGGCGTCGATCGCCGTCCTGCTCGGGCTCATCTTCCGTCGAGCCGTCGCGGTCGTGCTGCCGCTCATGGTGGTCGTGCTGTCGCTGGCGGCGACGCTCGGTCTGATGATCGTGCTCGGGATCCCCGGCTCGACCGCGGTGCAGATCCTGCCGGTCTTTCTGTTGACGGTCGGCGTCTGCGATGCGGTCCACATCCTCGCGATCGCCTATCAACGCCGCCGGGAAGGGGCGACCCAGGAGGCCGCGATCGCGGGCGCGATCGGCCACACGGGTCTCGCCGTCTTCATGACGAGCGCGACGACGGCAGCGGGCATGGCGTCGTTCCTCACGGCGGAGATGGGGGCGGTGAGGGACCTCGGTCTGATCGCTCCGATCGGGGTCGCGCTCGCCTACGTCTACACGATGGTCACGCTTCCGGCCCTGCTGGCCCTGGTCCCGATGCGCGGCGCGGTCGGGGGGCCGGTGCACGCGGGCGAGTCGCCGATCGATCGCTTCCTCGTCTCGGCGGGGCGCTTCGCGGCGCGCCATCCGATGCGGGTACTCGCTCCGACGGCGCTCCTGACGCTCGTCGCGATCGCGGGACTCTTCCAGGTCCGCTTCAGCCACAATGCGCTCGACTGGTTTCCCCGGGACGACCCGGCCGCGAACGACTTCCGCACGATCGACGCCGATCTCGGCGGATCGGTCAGCCTCGACCTGGTCTTCGAGACGCCCGAGCCCGGGGGACTCTACGAGCCGGCGATCCTGCGGCGGATCGACGAATTCGTCGCCGAGGTCCGGGGGCTCGCGCAGCCGCCGATCGAGGTCGGATCGTCGGTCTCGGTCCTCGACATCGTGAAGGAGACCCACGAGGCGCTCCACGAAGACCGGCCCGAAGAGCGCCGGATCCCCGAGACCCGCGAGGCAATCGCCCAGGAGATGCTGCTCTTCGAGTCGAGCGGCAGCGACGACACGGAGGAGCTCGTCGACGGCGAGTTCCGCCGCATGCGCGTGAATCTGCGGCTCCCGTTCGTCGACGCGCTCGCCTTTCCGCCCTTCCTGCGGAGCATCGACGCCCTCGCGAGCGCACGCCTCGGCGACGGCCTCGACTTCCACGTCACCGGCATGATGACGCTCCTGTCGCAGGTCTTCGAGGCGGTGATCTCGAGCATGGCGAAGTCCTACGTCGCGGCGCTCCTGATGATCACGCCGCTCATGATGCTCCTGCTCGGGAGCTTCCGACGCGGGCTCGTGGCGATGATCCCGAACGTGCTCCCGATCCTCGCGGTGCTCGGCGTGATGGGCTTCGCGGGGATCGCCCTCGACTCGACGACGATGATGATCGGCGCGATGGTGATCGGGATCGCCGTCGACGACACGATCCACTTCATGCACAAGTTCCACCGCCACTTCGACGACACCGCCGACCTCGAGTACGCCGTCTGCGAGACGCTCCGCACCACCGGCTCGGCAATGCTCTTCACCTCCGTCGCCCTGACCCTCGGCTTCGTGACCTTCGCCGGGAGCCAGATGACGAACATCCGGATCTTCGGGCTCTTCTCGGCCTTCGCGACCGTCGTGGCCTTCGCCGCCGACCTCTGGGTCGGGCCGGCGCTGCTCGCGTGGATCGAGCGGACGCGGCGGCGATCGCGGGGGGCGGACGCCGGGGGCGGGGGCTCGTCGGCGGAGGGCTGTGCTACGAACGTCCCGGCGGCGCGGCCGGGCGAACGCGAGGGGGCACGGTGAAGGCACTGATCTTCGACACCGAGACGACGGGCATGGTCGAGTTCCGCAAGCCGCCCGAGGATCCGAGCCAGCCCGACCTGATCCAGCTCGGCCTGCTGCTCGTCGACACGACGGACTGGAAGCCGCGGGCGAAGAGCGCGTTCCTCGTGACCCTCGCCGAGGGGGTCAAGATCGATCCCGCCGCGAAGGCGGCCCACGGCATCAGCGAGGAGGATTGCGCCCGCTTCGGCGTGCCGGCGTCGATCGCCTGCTCCTTCTTCAATCAGGCCTGTCTGCAGGCGGACGTGATCGTCGCCCACAACCTCTCCTTCGACGTCTCGATCATGAAGACGGCGCTCTTTCGTCTCGGCGGCAAGCCGAATCGCCTCGACGGTCGACAGCTCGTCTGCACGAAGGAGCTCTCGACCGACGTGCTGAAGCTCCCCGGCAAGTACGGCTACAAATGGCCGACCCTGGCCGAGGCCTATCGCCATTACACGGGCGAGGAGCTGACCGGAGCCCACGACGCGCTCGTCGACACGGAGGCGTGTCTCGTGATCTTCCGCGCCCTCGTCGAGACGGGCGTCGTCGAGCTCGTCGGGCATTGAGCCGCCTAGCGGGACGAGGCGAGCTTCGCGCCGGCGGCGGGCCGGGTCCTTTCCGGAGGGAGGCTCGCCGATTCGGAGCGCGAAGGGCCGGCGAAGAAGCGCTCGGTCGGCTCGTCGCGTTTCGACCAGTCGACGAGATGGCGGATCATCGCATCGAGATCGCCGTCGAGGGCGTCGAGCAGGGCGGCGTGGCGCGGCAGATCGCGCGAGTAGGTGCCGCGCAGCGCGAGGCAGGCGTCGCCGAGGCGGGCCTCGGCGGCGACCGCGGCGGGATCGAGGATCGTCAGCGGCAGGCTCGCCAGCTCGCCCCGGACGACGCGCTCTGCGGCGTCGCGTTGGATTCCGGCGTCCGCACGTTCCGCGAGGCCCGGCAGTCGGTCGCGGAAGGCGAGCACGACGCTCTCGACCTGACGGCGATCACGGACCCAGGCCCGCACCCGCTCGCCGCTCGGCAGCGCCGTCGCGGGTTCGTCTCCGGGCGTCTGGCGCGCGAAGTAGCGGATCGCCGCCTCCTGTCCGATGAAGAGGGCGACGCCCTCGTTGAAGTCGGCGTCGCCGTCGATGAAGACCGTCGCATGGACCAGCTCGTGGAGCAGGGTCTCGACGAGATTCGCGGCGCCGCGGCCCAGCATCGGCGAGGTCACCGGATCGTCGAGCCAGCCGAGGGTCGAGTAGGCGGTCACGGGGGAGACGCAGACGTCGTAGCCGGACTCCTCGCGCAGCCGCCGGGCCTCGCGCTCGGCGCGCTCGACGTCGAAATAACCGCGATAGGGCAGCCGCCCGAGGAACGGGTACCACCAACCGACGGCGTCGAGGGAGCCCGGTCGCGTCCGGACGAGCGTCGTCACGATGCGATCGCCTGGCCAGGCGACGAAGCTCGTGTATTGATCGCCGACGCGGAGCCCGCGCTCGGCGGCGAAGGCGCGCACCGATTCGACCAGCCCCAGCAGGGTCCGCTCCGCCGGCGAGACCGCGGGATCCCGGGTCGCGCGCTCGATCGGTTGGCGGCGCCAGAGGATCTTGATCTGGCCGGCGGCGAGATGCGCGTAATCGCAGCCGAGGGGCGCGACCGCGACGAGCAGGACGAAGAGGGCGAGGAGAGCGCGACGCATGGGCG
>JBIPOQ010000404.1:0-3922 GCA_044379055.1 Myxococcota bacterium | reverse complement strand
GGGCCCGGGACTCCGGCGGGGCGTCCGGGTGCGCGGTCGCCCGTTCGAGGGGCCAGATCGCGAGGCTCGCCTGCTGGTTCTGCACCAACGCCCGCCCGTAGAGCAGGCTGACCTCGAAATCGAGCGCCTGCTGCGAGGCGACGGGCCGGAGGATCTCGACGGCATCGTCGGCGCGCCCCTGCGCGAGCGCTTCGCTCGCCTGGCGAAGCGCCTCCCCGCGCTCGAGCGGCTCGGGGCTCGAGGCCTTCCGACAAGCCCCCATCGTTCCACCGGCAAGTCCTGCCACCAGCAAGGCGATCGCGCTCGACTTCGCCGCCGAGCGCAGAGCGAGCCCGAACCCCGCGGGCCGACGGACTGCCAGTCCGCACAACTCCCGGCGGAAGCCTTCGATTTTGGTAGACAAAGAATTCCGCGCCCCTTTAGAATCGATTCACTGTAACGAGGTCATCGTCGCGCTGTCGACGACCCAACGCGGACCCTCGGTTTCGATCGAGCGGAATCGAGGTCCGGGGCGGCGAGGGCGGCGATACGAAGCTGAAGTCCGGTCGATTCCAGAGTCGGGATCGGCGGGGGGAATGCAGGGATCGGCCTCCCACACGCCAGGAACAGGCTAGGAGAAGCAGAATGCGTCATACGCGAGAGAAGCTCGGGCGGATCGGCATCCTCGCCGCCGCGACGACGGCGACGTTGTTATTCGCTGGACAGGGCCTTGCCCAGACGGTGGTTCAATACACGGGTTCGCTGATGATCGGCTTCGGCGACTCGGACAACCCGACCGATCTCGCGAACAACGCGGTGCCGATCTGCGCCGTCAACGGCAATCCCTTCGCGCCGGCGACGTTCGGCTCCCTGCCCGTCTACGGCCGGGCGACCCAGACCCCGATGGGCGCGCTGACCTTCAGCGCCCATGGGCGCGGCGACGGTGCGGGCCCGCAGGTCGAGAGCCTGAAGGGCGGCGCCGAGGTGCGTGTGGCCGCGACCTGCAACGTACAGGTCCCGCCGTTCCTCAATCCCCGTCTCCGCAGCCGCATCCAGGCCGCCGCCGAGATCTTCCCGGGCATCCGCGGTCCCTGGAACGGGACGTTCATGACGCCGACCCCGATGGTCGCTCCGACCTGGATGGTCGGTCCCGGCCAGGGCAACAGCTTCCCGGGCGCCGTTCTGAACCAGTCGATCCCGTTCTTCGGTGGCGACGGCGCGGTCCAGATCGTCAAGGGCGCGAACAACTACGGCGGCGCGATCCAGTACCAGGGCGGCGGCGGCGTGCAGCTCGGCATCAACACGACGATCATGACCGGTGGCGGCGCCACCCTCATGACCTTCGGCGTGGCCCGCTACGTGAACGGCTTCCTCCCGACGGATCCCACCCTGTTCGGCACGGACGCGACCGGCGTGGACGGCCCCGGCGTGACGACGATGTTCACCCCCGGCGTGATCGTCGGCAACCGCCGCACGATGGCGCTGCGCACGCCCGGCGGCGCAACGATCAACCAGCAGGGCAAGATCGTGACGGCCCTCGGCGGCAACACGGTCACCCCGATGGCCCCGGCTGGTCCGGCGCTCCGCTCGCCGGTCGACTTCCAGGGCGCGTTCTTCCAGTGGACGACCGGCATGGTCCAGCACACGGACATGCTCGGCGACTTCACGACGATCCGGACCGCGACCGGCTTCGACGATCGCACGCTGGTTCCGGGGACCGCGCCGAACGGCACGACCCGCAAGCTCCAGCTCGTCTCGCCCTGGTCGGCTTCGATCAAGAAGGCGGGGCCCTTCGGGCTCCCGGTGCCGCAGCTCGCCTTCGGTGGCGTGGCGGTGCTCGACCTCGCGATCACGCCCGCGCCGGAGCCCGGCACGATCGCGATGGTCGGACTCGGTGCCCTCGGCGTCGCGGGCCTCGCCCGGCTGCGACGGCGAAGCGCCTGATCGGGCGATCTCCGAGCGATCTCGACGCTCGGTTCGATCGGCCGTAGAAATACGGCAGGAATGCGATAGAGAAGAGAGGGCGGTGGTCGAAAGACTGCCGCCCTCTTCGTTTTCGGAGCGGCATCCGCGCAAGGAGCGGAACGATGGGCGGGGCGATGGCAGCGAGCCGGGCGGCGATCACGACCCCGTTCTGGGACGCGCTCCTGACGGGGGGCGTGTCGATCGTCGGCATGGGCGCCGTGCTCGTCTACGTCCTGCTCTACGGCGGCCCGATCGCCTTCGCGGACGCGGATTGGATCGCGCTCACGATCCTCGTCAACAGCCCCCATTTCATGGCGTCCTATCGCCTCCTCTATTCCTCCCGGGCGGAGATCGTGGCCCACCGCTGGTCGACGATCGGCGTCCCCGCCCTGCTCTTCGGCACCCTCGTCGTCGCGGCCTTCCTCCCCGAGCGCGACACGATCTATGCCCAGCTGGTCCTGCTGAGCTCCATCTACCTGGCCTGGCATTACACCGGCCAGGCCTGGGGCATGGTCTCCGCCTTCGGCCAGCTCGCCGGCATCCGCTACACCGCCTCCGAGCGCCGGGCGATCCGCTTCGGGCTCCGCACGCTCCTCGCGCTCCACGTGCTCTACGCGCTGGCCGGCCGACTGCCGCCCCCGGAATGGGTCGCGCCGGCGACCTGGATCCGGCTCTACGGCCATGCCTTCTACGGCGTCTGTGGCCTCGCGGCGATCTCCCTTGCCGCCGGCGCCTGGGGATTCCTCTCGGCGCGCCGACGCCACGGGCAGCTTCCGATCCGGACGGTCCTGCCCTGGGCGGCGATCTACCTCTGGTATCCGTTCTGGTACTTCGTGCCCGGGGGCTTCCTCTTCGTACAGCTCTCGCACGCGCTCCAGTACCTCGCGTTCCCGCTGCGCGTCGAGGTGAACCGGCATGCGCAGGCGGCGCCGCGGACGGCCCAGGCGAAGCGGATGCACGCCCTGCTCGTCTACCTCGCGCTCGTCGGGGCGGGGGCGGCGATCCTCAACGGGGCACCGCTCGCGGCGCGCTGGCTCGGCGAGGGGTGGTACTCGACGCCCGATGCGCGGGCGATCTTCATGGCCTTCACGAACTGCGTCGCGATCCACCACTACTTCATCGACGGAGCCGTCTGGAAGCTCAGCAACCCGAAGGTGCGCGGGGAGCTCTTCTCGCACGTGACGGCGGCGCGGACCGACCCGCCCGCTTTGCCGATGCGCGCCGCGACGACGCCCCCGACCGCCGCCTAGCTTCCGGCGAGATCCTCGCCGAGGGGACGGCGGAAGGTGTAGTCGAAGGGCTCCTGGAGATAGAGCGCCGCGTTCTCGCGGAAGACGTCGTCGTTGCGCTCGAAGGGATAGGTGAGCCCCGAGAGGATCGTCACCGGAACGATGAAGACGGTCCCGACCGCCAGCCGGAGGAACCCGCCGAAGCGGATCGGAAAGACGTCGGCGGCGATCCTCGCCGCCCGACCGACGTCGACTCCGCCCTCCGCCGCCGGATCCTGGGCGAGGGCGGCGCGGGGCACCGAGGCGATGCAGAGCGAGACGAGCAGACCGAGCACGAGGGCTCGTCGGGCCAGACGCGGCATGGCAATCCTCCGGGCGGGAGAGACTCGAATCACGATACACGATCCGGCGGGCCCCGCCGCTCGAAATGCGCGGAGCCCCTGGCCGAACTCGGAGTCATTCCGATCGGGGCTATCGTGGCGCGACGACTCGAGGTTCGAGAGCCCATGGGCGCCCACCGCATCGACGAGACCGACTATCAGGCGCTCCGCTTCGAGCGACGCGAGCGCGTCCTCCGGATCGTGATCGATCATCCGTCGAGTCCCCAGAACGCCGTCGACGACCTGCTCCACGGCGAGCTCGTGCGGCTCTTCGCCGCGCTCAAGCGGGAGAGCGAGGCCCGCGCGGTCCTGCTGACGGGCCGCGGCGGCATCTTCTCCGCCGGCGGCGACTTCGCCTGGTTTCCGACG
>JBIPOQ010000035.1:0-13783 GCA_044379055.1 Myxococcota bacterium | reverse complement strand
CAATCCGGAGCTGGCGAAGGTCATGGTCCAGTCGATCCCGCTCGCCCATTTCGGCGATCCGGAGAAGGACATCGGCCGAGCCGTCGCGTTCCTCGCAGGCCCCGATTCGGACTTCATCACGGGCATGACCCTGATGGTCGACGGCGGGCAGACGATCCTGCACTGAGCGCCGCACCGGGCCGGGCGAACGGCGAGACGAGAGCCGGGGCGAGACGCGTGCGCGAAACACGAAGGGGCGGCCCGCCTGAGCGGACCGCCCCGTGTTCGATGCCGGGCGCGTGGATCGCGGGGCTCGATCAGTTGCAGGAGCCGCCGCCGCCACCCGGAGTCCCGGTGCCCGGGAAGACGACCTGCAGGTAGACGACGCTCGCGCGCTCGATCGTGATGAGCTGTCCGCGGGGATCGAAGTCGAGCGGCTCCTTGCCGGGCTCCCGCTTGGTGTCGAACTCGATCTCGCCTTCGACCCGGCCGTCCGCGAGGACCACGACGTTCAGCACGCCCTGGACGACGCCGCCGACGGTCACGTCGTAGTTCGCCGGGTCGAGATCCTCGGCCTCGACCTTGAAGCGCATCCGGTCCGCCTTCTTGATGCGGAACTCGGCCTTGCCGCTGGCGTTGCCGTCCTCGCCGGTGTTGATCAGGGAGACGCGGGTCCGCTCGTCCTTGGCGAAGGCGGCGGTGGGGATGGCCAGCGCGAACAGGATCGCAAAGCCGAGAACCGAGGAAACGAGTCGTCGTGAAGTCATGGATAGGGTCCTTCGAGTGGTGGTGTTGCCGGAGTTGGCGACCTGGATCATCGGTTGGCCGGCATCATTTTTTGTGAAGTTTTTCCCATTCTCGAAGTTTGTCAACGATCGGAGGCCAGATTTCTCCCGACCGATGGCGCGATCGGGGCTTGGGAAACACGAATGCGACAAGTCTCAGAGATTCTTGACGACTTCTCGGCTACGAGCGATCCGGTCGAAGGCGACCCAGCATGGGCTGGTTCGCGACGAAGCCTGGCGACGCCGACTTCCGCCAGGGCCAGGCGCCCTGGGTGCTGGGATAGACGAGCTGGACCGCCGCGTACGGCTGGCCCGCGTAACGGCGCTCGTAGCCGAGCATGTACTCGGCGGCTCGCGCCGGTCGGATCGGCTCGAGATAGACCTCGAAGCCGTCGAGGAACCCCGCGTACCGCGTCCCGCGCGCGAAGCGTTCGCCGGCCCGAACCTTCCGACAGTACGCGTTGACGAGGGAATGGCCGAGGGCGGGTCGCAGTCCGAGCACGATCAGCTCGGGGGCGCCCGCCGTCTCCTGGATGCCGATCGAGTAGGAGAAGGTCGGCCGTCTCTCGTCGGGATCGAAGACGCTGATGACGTGGCAGCCGTATTCGCGGATGTCCTTCGCGACCCGGGCATCGTTGGCGGCGCGCGCCTCTTCGCTGATCGTCATGTTCTCGTCTCCTGGACGTCGAGCTCGATCCCGAGCGTCCAGCTTCCGCGCCGGGTCTCCCCCTCGAGCGCACGCTCGAGCGCGGCCAGGAAGTCGGCGCGGCGCCACTGCGTCGCCCCGAAACGCGCGAGGTGCTCCGTCCGGACCTGACAGTCGACGAAGTCGAAGCCCCATTCCGCGAGCTGCCGGACCAGGGCCACGAAGGCGATCTTCGACGCATCCTCGGCCCGCGCGAACATCGACTCCCCGAAGAAGGCCCGCCCGAGCGAGACGCCGTAGAGCCCGCCGACCAGCCGCGGCTCGCCCGCCGTATCGACCTCCCAGGCCTCGACCGAATGGGCGAAGCCGAGCGCGTGCAGCCGACGATAGGCCTCGATCATCTCCTGCGTGATCCAGGTTCCCTGCTGGCCGGGCCGCGGCGCGCGGGAGCAGGCTTGGATCACGTCGCCGAACGCGCGATCCATCGACAACGCGAAGGGCCGGGCGCGGATCCGCTTGCGGAGGCTCCGCCCGACGTGGAGCTCGTCGGGCCGGAGCACCATGCGCGGGTCGGGCGAATACCAGAGGATCGGCTCCTCGTCGTACCACGGGAAGACGCCCTGGGCATAGGCCGCGAGCAGCCGCTCGGGCTCGAGATCGCCTCCGTAGGCGAGCAGCCCGCGTCGATCGGCGCGCCGCGGATCCGGGAACGGATAGGCCCTCGCCAGCTCGTCGACGAGGGCGCGCGTCGCCTCGCTCATCGGGTCGCGAACCGCAGGGCGTCCTCGGGCCAGGGCGTGGCGCTCTCGATCGCCGGCAGCACCCCATCGACGTGGTCGACGGCCTGCCACATCTCGAGATGCGCCTCGCTCATGAAGCGCTCGCTCACGCTGCTCTGCAGGAGCGCGAACAACGGATCGTAGAAGCCTGCCTGGTTCAAGATCACGATCGGCTTGGGGAAGAGGCCGAGGCGCTTCGACGTGATCGCCTCGAAGAGCTCCTCGAAGGTGCCCGAGCCGCCGGGAAGCGTCACGATCGCGTCGGCGAGCGCGAGCATGTCGCGCTTGCGGGTCTGCATGTCCTCGACGAGCCGCAGCTCGCTGATCCCCGGATGCGCCCACTCCCGCTCGCGCATGAATCGGGGAATGATCCCGATGACGCGACCGCCCGCCTCGAGCGCCGCATTCGCCAGGGCGCCCATCGAGCCGACGGCGCCGCCGCCGTACACGACGGTGTCGCCGGCGCGGGCGATCGCGCGGCCCAGCGAGGCCGCCGCGGCATGAAAAGCGGGGTCACAGCTCCCGCTCGAGGCACAGAAGACGAGGACGTGGCGTCCCCGGTTGACGGCATCCGACATCGGCCGTAGGGTTGCGGCTCCAGGTTCGAACGCAAGGGGTTGATTTCAGGCGCTTGCAGACCCTCGGACCCGCCCATGACTGCGCAGCGCAGCCGGGGCTCCCGCCGAGTTGCTAAGTGCCCGCCCTCGATCTCCCGTCGCGAGACGCCGCCCTGTCGGCGTCTGGACGATCGGAAGATCCTCGAGGGCAACTCGAAGGTAAGTCCAGAAGGTTCGTCGATGAGGCGCGGCACGCGCCCCGATTCCAAGTCGTCTGCACGCGCCCCCGGCGCGCGCGGGGAGGATCCATGTCCGAGCTGCCGAAGGAACCGAGCAATCGCGGGAGCGCCACGAGCTCCGTCCACGCGGGCGAGCTGCGTCAGCAGGAAGCCAACGCGATCACCACGCCCATCTACCAGACCTCGACCTTCTGGTTCCGCAACTCGAAGGAGGTCACCGACTATCAAGAGGGCAAGAGCCAGCGCGAGGAGTACGGACGCTACGGCAATCCGACCTGGCGCGCGGTCGAGCGCAAGGTCTCGGCGCTCGAGGGCGGCGAGGAGTCGATCCTCTTCGCGTCGGGCATGTGTGCGGCGACGACGACCTTCATGGCGCTGCTGCCGGCGGACAGCCATCTCATCGTGACCAGCGACTGCTATCGCCGGACGCGCCAGTTCATCAACCAGTTCCTGTCGCGCATGGGCGTCGAGGCGACCGTCGTCGAGCCCGGCAACCTGCCCGCGTTCGAAGCGGCGATCCGCCCGAACACGAAGCTCTTCTTCACCGAGTCGCCGACCAACCCCTACCTGCGCGTCATCGACGTCCCGGCCTTCGCGAAGGCGGCCCATGCCCGCGGCGTCAAGGTCATCATCGACTCGACCTTCGCGACGCCCGTCAACCACCGCCCGCTCGCCGACGGCGCCGATCTCGTGCTGCACAGCGCGACGAAATACCTCGGCGGCCACAACGATCTCCTCGCCGGCACGCTGACCGGACCGAAGGAGATGATCGACCCCGTGCGCAAGGCGCTCGGCGTCCTCGGCGGCATCATCGACAGCCACGCCGCCTGGCTCCTGCTGCGCGGCATCAAGACCCTCGACATCCGCATGGAGCGCCACAACGCGAACGGCATGGCCATCGCGCGCTATCTCGAGGCCCATCCCAAGATCAAGCAGGTCTGGTACCCCGGCCTCGGCTCCCATCCCGATCACGCGATCGCGATCCGGCAGATGAGGGGCTTCGGCGGCGTCGTGACCTTCGAGATCGACACCGATCTCGCCGGCGCGATGCGCTTCATCGACGCGACGACGATCCCGTATCAGGCCCCGAGCCTCGGCGGCGTCGAGAGCCTGATCGAGCTCCCCGTCACGATGTCGTTCTGGGACGTCCCGAAGGAGAAGCGCCTCGAGCTCGGCATCAAGGACAGCCTCGTGCGCTACGCCGCGGGCATCGAGAACGCGGCGGATCTGCTGGCGGATCTGGAGCAGGCGCTGGCGAAGGTCTGAGACCCTTCGAGGCTCCGGAAGATCTCGGCTCGATCGACTAGAAGAGCCGCGCCTGCGCCGACTCCCGGACCGGCACCGCGCCTTCCATGACGAGCAGCCGCGCCTTCAGCTCGAGCCCGCCCGCATAACCCTGCAGCGCGCCGCCCCGGGCGATGACGCGATGACACGGGATCACGAGCGGGATCGGATTGGCGCCGTTCGCCGCACCGACGGCGCGCACCGCCTTCGGCTGGCCGAGCCGCTCGGCGATCTCGGAGTAGGCGAGCGTCTCGCCGTACGGGATCTTCGCGACGAGCTTGTAGACCGCGAGCTGGAAGGCCGTCGCGCGCAGATCGAGATCGATCTCGAAGACGCGGCGCGCGCCGGCGGTGTACTCGAGGAGCTGATCGATGACGGCGTCGTTGGCGACGCGGCGATCGAGGAGCTTCGCCTCGGGCGCATGGAGCTTCATCCAGCCGGCGAGCCCGCGGCCGTTCTGATGCGGCAGCTCGAGATAGGCGAGGCCTTTCTCGCTGCAGACGACCCGCAGCGGACCGATGGGCGTGTCGAATCGGCTGGCGGCGAGCGTTTCCATGAGCCCCAGTCTACCCCGATCCGGAGAAGTTTCGACGGAATTCCTCGCTCAGTCGTCGTCGCCGTCCGCCGCGGCGCTGCCGGAACGGAGCTCGGCGTCGGCGATCTCGAGACGCTTCATCATCTTCTGGAGCGACTGACGCGGAATGCCCAGCTTCTCGGCCGCCGCGCTCTTGCTCCCCGTCTCCCGCACCGCCGCGACGAGCATGCGACGCTTCAGGGCATCGACCGAGCGGTTGAGATCCCAGTCGAGCCGGACCGCGGCGTCGGCCTCGGAGGCCGTCCCGCTCTCCTGCGTGCCCGATCCCCCGGGCCGCTCGTCGAAGGGATGTCGGACCTCGACGCCGGCGTGCGCCCCACCCCCCCGGCCGATCGGCCGCGAGCCGCGCACGTGATCCGAGAGATTCTCGAGGCCGATCTTCTCCTCGGGACCGGCCAGCGCCGCGCTGCGCTCGATCTCGTTGGCGAGCTCGCGGACGTTGCCGGGCCAGGGGTGGGCGACGAGGCGATCCATCGCCGCGTTCGAGAAGCCGCGAAAGGTCCGGTTCATGCGCGCGGCGGACGCGTCGAGGAAGGCATGAGCCAGGGCCGGGATGTCCGAGGCCCGTGCGCGCAGGGGCGGCAGCTCGATCTCGACGACGCGCAGCCGGTAGTAGAGATCCTCGCGGAATCGGCCCTCGGCGACGAGCTTCTTCAGGTCCCGGTTGGTCGCCGCGACGACGCGCACGTCGACCTTGCGCGTATCCGCCGACCCGAGCGGGCGGATCTCGCCGTCCTGGAGCACGCGCAGCAGGCGGACCTGCATGCCGGGCTCGGTCTCGCCGATCTCGTCGAGGAAGATCGTGCCGCCGTCGGCGACCTCGAAGAGGCCCTTCTTGTCGACGTGGGCGCCGGTGAAGGCCCCCCGCTTGTGGCCGAAGAGCTCGCTCTCGAGCAGGGTCTCGGGGAGCGCCCCGCAGTTCTGGGCCACGAACTTCTTGTCCCGGCGCGGACCCGAGTAGTGGATCGCGCGGGCGAGCAGATCCTTGCCCGTTCCGGTCTCCCCGGTCAGGAGCACGGTCGCGTCGGTCTGGGCGACCTTGCGCGTGACGTCGAAGACCTTCTGCATCGCGGGCGAGGTCCCGATGATGCCGTCGAAGGCATAACGCGCCTCGACCTCGCGGCGCAGATAGAGGTTCTCGGCGCGCAGCCGCTCGTTGGCCCGCGCGAGGGCCGCCGTCAGCTCCGCGTTCGCGCTCGAGAGCTCGAAGACCTCGAGCCCCCGCTTCACGCTGATCCGCAGCTCGTCCGGTTCCCAGGGCTTCGCGATGTAGCGGTAGATCCGCCCCTCGTTGATCGCCCGCACGAGCGACGGCATGTCCGAGTAGCCCGTCAGCAGGATCCGGATCGCCCGGGGATTGCGCTCGATCACCTTCTCGAGGAACTCGACGCCGCGCATCCCGGGCATGACCTGGTCGGAGAGGACGAGGGCGATCTCCTCGCGGTCGAGGATCGCGAGACCCTGCTCGGCGCTCTGGGCGGTGAAGACGCGGTACTCGGCACCGAGGGTCAGCTCGATCGACTCGAGGATCGCGTCCTCGTCGTCGACGACGAGGATCCCGTAGCGACGGGTCTCGTCGGTCGGTCGCGCGCCCTCGATCTCGGCGTTCCCGGCGGTCATGGGGACACGTTAACGCACACCGACCGGCGGGGCGGCCGGCGGCGCCGGGGCTCGCCCCGCGCGGAGCCCTAACGCCCCGCGACGAGCGCCTCGACGCGGTCGATCACCTGGGCCTCGAGCCGCGCGTTCTCGAGGGCGTTGATCTCCTGGACGCCCGTCGGGCTCGTCACGTTGATCTCCGTCAATCGCCCCCCGATGACGTCGATGCCGACGAAGAAGAGCCCGTGGTCCCGGACGAAGGGCCCGACCCGGGCGAGGATCCGGCGATCCGCCTCGTCGAGGGGGGCTCGGGCCGGCGTCCCGCCGACGTGGAGATTCGCACGCGATTCGTGGGCCGCGGGGACGCGCAGAACCGCTCCGATCGGCTCGCCCTCGAGGAGCAGGATGCGCTTGTCGCCCTGGCGAACGCCCGGGAGGTACTCCTGGGCCATCACCGACCGCTTCCCGAACGCGGTCGACTGCTCGAGGATCGAGGTCAGGTTGCGGTCGTCCTCGACGACGTGGAAGATGCCCTCGCCGCCCTTGCCGTCGAGGGGCTTCACGATCATCTGCCCCCCGTGCGCCTGCATGAACTCCCGGAGCTCCCGGATGTGACGCGTCACACGCGTCGGGGGCATCAAATCGGCGAAACGCACGGCAAGGAGCTTTTCGTTGAAGGAGATGACGCTCGAGGGCCGATTGAGCACGAGGGTCTTCCGACAGACGTCGAGGATCTGGGTGGCGACGATGTAGTCGCGATCGACCGGCGGGTCCTTGCGCTGGAACGCGACGTCGATTTCCAGATCGAAATCGACGACGCGCAGCGGGCCCCGTCGCACGGGCGTGTCCGAGGCGAGATCGAGGGTGATCGGCGCGGCCTCCGCCCGGACGCGGCCGTCGTCGACGCAGAGGTCCGCAGGATCGACGTAGAGCACCTCGTGGCCCCGATCCTGGGCCTCGCGCATCAGGACGATCGTCGTGGAAGCCGCCATCGGCTCCTTCTCCACGGGATCCATCACGAAGGCGAGCTTGAGCTTTCGGGTCGATTCCGATCGGGAAGGCATTCTGGGCTCCGCGCAGTCAAGGACTCGCCAGTTCGAACCGAAACGATGAACGCTCGCGCGACGCCGCGAGGCGCCGGAGCGGCCAATCGGTAGCGCACGGCCTCCGGCGTCGGCTAGCTTGCCCGATCGCGGAGTACACATGGCTTTCTTCCGGTCCGGGGGGATCCGGATCGCCCTGATCCTGCTGCTCGTCTCCCTCGTCGCTGCGGCGAGCGGGGCAGGCGCGGTCTATTGGCTCGTGATCCGCGACCTGCCCGATTTCCAGAAGATCGCCGACTACCAGCCGCCGCTCTCGAGCCAGGTCTTCGACCGCAAGGGCCGGCTGATCGCCGAGTTCTACACCGAGCAACGACGCCTCGTCCCGATCGACGCGATCCCGCGCCACGTCCAGGTCGCCTTCGTCTCCGCCGAAGACGGCAAGTTCTACGAGCACGAGGGCTTCGACTTCGTCGCGATCGTCCGGGCGGCGCTCGCGAACCTGCGCGAGGGCGGCATCGCCCAGGGCGCGAGCACGATCACGCAGCAGACGGTGAAGAGCCTGCTGCTGTCCTCGGAAAAGACCTACGAGCGCAAGCTGAAGGAGATCGTCCTCTCCTGGCGCCTCGAGCAGCAGCTGACGAAGGACGAGATCCTCTACCTCTATCTGAACCAGATCTACTTCGGCAACGGCGCCTACGGCGTCGGCCAGGCGGCGCGGAGCTATTTCGGCAAGGAGGTCGCGGACCTCTCGGTCTCGGAGGCGGCGCTGCTCGCCGGCCTGCCGCAGCGACCGAGCGCCTACGATCCGAATCGCAATCCCTCGGCGGCCGAGGCGCGCCGACGTTATGTGCTCGGTCGCATGCTGGCCGAGGGACACATCGACCAGAAGACCCACGATGAAGCCCTCGCCTCGCCGCCCGTCATCCAGGCGCCCGCGACCCGCGACGACTTCGCGGTCGCCGGCTATTTCAGCGAAGAGGTCCGGCGACTGCTCTACAAGGAGCTCGGTCAGGACGCGGTCCTCGAAGGCGGTCTGCGCGTCGAGACGACCCTCGACCTCGATCTCCAGCGCACGGCCCGCGACGCGGTGCGCAAGGGACTGATCGCCCAGGACCACCGCCACGGGTACCGCGGCCCGCTCCGACGGATCGGCCCCGACGAGCGCGAGAGCGAGCTCGAGCGTCTGGCGCTCGCGAACGCCGGGCTCGGCGAGGCGAAGAAGCCGGCGGATGGCGAAGCCCCCGATGCCGCGGCGAGCGAGGCCCGGCGCGCACGGCTCGCCCTCGCGATCCGGACGCGCCTCGCCGCGGGCCCGGCCCTCGAAGGCATCGTGCTCGCCGTCGACGGCGCGAAGCAGAGCGCGCGGGTCGGCTTCGGCGCCGACGTCGTCGGGCGCGCGGCCCTCGAAGACGTGAAGTGGGCGCGCAAGCCGAGCCCCGGCTCGGGCCCGTATTCGGTCTCGGAGATCGGCGCGATCTTCGACGTCGGCGACGTCGTGCCCTTCGTGCGCCTCGGCGCGTCCGGGGCGCCCGACGCGCCGGACGGGGAAGCCGCGATCGTCCGCCTCGACATCGGGCAGGAGCCCTTCGCTCAGGGTGCGCTCCTCTCCTTCGACAACGCGACGGGCGAGGTCCTCGCGATGATCGGCGGCTACGACTTCGAGAAGAGCGAGTTCAATCGCGCGGTCCAGGCCACCCGCCTTCCCGGCTCCGCCTTCAAGCCCTTCATCTACGGCGCCGCGCTGACGCGCAGCTATACGCCGGTCTCGACCGTGATCGACCGCCCGGTCGTCTACACCGACCCGTCGAGCGGCTTCGTCTGGGCCCCGCGCAACTACGGCCGGAAATCCTACGGCCCGATGACGATGCGCGACGCGCTCAAGAAGTCGATCAACAACGCCACCGTCTATCTCTTCCGCGACATCGGCCCGAGCTACGTCATCGAGCACGCGCGGCGCTTCGGGATCCAGTCGAAGCTGACGCCGGACCTCTCGCTCGCGCTCGGGACGAGCGCCGTGACGCTGCTCGAGCTGACGCGGGCCTACGCGGTCTATCCGCGCGGCGGCAAGCGGATGGTTCCCCACTTCATCAAGTCGGTCGTCGATCGCGAGGGCCAGGAGCTCCTGAAGAACGTGCCCCTCGGCGAGATCCCGCCGCCGCTCGCTCCGCTCCCGGCGAGCGAGGAGACGACGGCCGCCGGCGACACGACCTGGAGCAGCGGCTCGAACGATCCCGACCAGGTCATCCCCCCGGCCGACGCCTACCTGATGTGCGACATGCTCCAGGCCGTCGTGCGCGAGGGGACCGGGGCCGCGCTCTCGAAGCTCGGGCGGACCTTTGCAGGCAAGACGGGCACGACCAACGAGTACTCCGACGCCTGGTTCGTCGGCTTCTCGCCCGAGATCACGACCGGCGTCTGGGTCGGCAACGACGACAACCATGTCCTCGGTCGCGGCGAGACCGGCGGCACGACGGCGCTCCCGATCTGGGGCGACTTCATGAAGGTCGCCGTCGCGCCCTACCCGAATCGCGACTTCCAGGCCCCCGCCGACATCGAGTTCCGCCGGGTCGACAAGGTCTCGGGCCTGCTCGCCGACGAGAGTACCCAGGACGACTACCTCCAACCCTTCCGCGCCGGGACGGCCCCCGAACGCACGTTCACCGAACAAACGGTGGAGAAGAAGACCCGCCAGGCCGCCCGAGACGACACCTTCTAGCCGCGTCATTCGTCGTCGATGCGTTGACAGTCCGTCGCGAGATCGGTAAATCCGCGCACATGGGGGGACACGCGAGCACGAGTTCGCGCGATGGCACGCTTGCGTCCGCCGCGCTGGACCGCCGCCACGATTCGAAGCGCGCAACGGACCGACGACGGGCAGCCGAAACGGCGCTGCTCGACGCGATGCTGTTGCCGGCGGATTCACCGCGGGACGGCGTCGGCGTCGAGGGGCAAGCGCTTCTCATGCGGGCGCTGCGGAGGCTGCTGCGTCAGGACGGCGTCGCCGGCGCGGTCGCCTGGGTCGACGACCCCGGCCATCGGCCTCAGGTCGTCGCGTCGCTCCCCGCCGAGCTCGCGATGCGAATCCAGCCGACCCGCGAGTTCTTCGAGGCCCTCGTCCGCACCGGGGGCGTCCAGGTCCTCGCCGATGCGCCCCACGACCTCGACCTGAAGGCCCTCGCCGCCCAGGGCATCGCCGCCGCCGCCCCGATCGCGGGCCTCGGGAGCCAGCCCGCGGCGGTGATCCTGATCCATCCCGAGCGCGTCGGCCGACCGCTCCGCCCGCGGACCCTCGCCGTGCTCGCCGAGGTCGCGGACCAGCTCTCGCAGTCGATGGCGACGCAGCTCGCCCTCGATCGCCTCGGTCAGATGGACGATGCGGTGGCCCGCCTCGACCGACTTGCCGCCCTCGGCGGGCTCGTGACCGAGATCGTCCACGAGATCCGCAATCCGCTCGTCGCGGTGAAGACGTTCCTGCAGCTCCTGCCCGAGCGCCGGAACGATCCCGAGTTCAACGACGGCTTCCGGCTGCTCGTCGGCGAGGAGGTGCAGCGCCTCGAGCGCATGCTCGACGACCTGCTTCGACACGCGCGCCCCCGCAGCACGCCGGCTTCGATCGGCGAGGGCGCGCACATCGGGGAGGCGGCCGAGACGACGCTCCAGCTGCTGCGCTATCGCTGCCGCGAGCGGGGCATCGAGCTCGAGACCCGGATCCGCCCCGATCTCCCGGCCCTCGGCCTCGCCCCGGATGCGCTCCGCCAGCTGCTGCTCAACCTGCTGCTGAATGCGACCCAGGTGACGCCCCGCGGCGGCTCGATCCGGCTCCGGGCCGAATGGAGCGACGCGCTCCCGAACCATCTCGTGCTGTCGGTCGAAGACGACGGCCCGGGCGTCGAGCCCGAGCTCGCGGCCCGGATCTTCGAGCCCTTCTGGACCCGGCGAAGCGAAGGCGCGGGCGGCCTCGGTCTCGCGATCTGCAAGCGCATCGTCGAGGACGCCGGCGGCACGATCTCGGTCCAGTCGGGTCCGACCGGCGGCGCCCGACTCTGCGTCGAGCTCCCGATCGGGCGCTAGGCGGCGACCGATCGTCCGGCGGCGGAACGCTAGGCGCCGTCGGCGAGCCAGCCCCGCACGCTTCGCCCGAGCTCCGCGAGCCCCGTCATGAAGAAGTGGTCGACGTCGGGGAGCACGACGAGCTCGACCCGCTCGAGGCCCGCGACGAGCTTCTCGAGGGCGTGGAGGGGGACATAGCCGTCGCGGTCGCCGGTCACGATGAGCGTCGATCGCGAAGTCCGCTCGAAGACCGACCGATCGAGCATCGACGGCGGCGGCGCGACGAGGACGAGCCGCTTGACCCGCGGCGCGGCCATGCAGGTCCGGAAGACCGCGAGCGAGCCCCAGGAATAGCCGCAGGCGACGATCCCGCCCTCGATGCTCTCCCGCATGAAATCGAGGGCCGCGAGGCAATCGGCGTCCGCGTCGGCCGTCTCGCCCGAAGGCCGGCCCGCGCTTCCGCCGACGCCGCGCCAGTTGAAGCGCAGCGAGACGTAGCCTGCATCGCTGGCCGCGAGCCCGAGCTCGGTCACGACCGGCGAGTCCATCGATCCGCCCATGAGCGGATGGGGTGCCGCGACGATGGCCCCGCCGCGATGGTCGCCGGCGATGCCCGCCCCGCGCCGCGCCGACGACTCCGACTCGAGCGCCTCCTCGTCGGTCGACTCGACCGGGTCCGGCGGGGAGATCGCCTGCGACCGCGCCGGGAGCCAGAGCCCCTCGAGCGAGGATCCCGTCGGCAGACCAGGGGTTTCGGGCAGAAGGATCGTCGCGGGCCGTTCGAAGGGGCGCGGTGTCATGGCGGCGAGCCTACCCTGCGCGCATCGGCCGCGTCGAGGCGACCGTGGCGTCGGAAGCGGACGCGATCGGTCGAGCGAGCCGATCCGCGCGCCCGCCGCCGGGTGCGAGAGCGGGAGGAGTCGGGATGAGCGAGCGTCGCGTGCAACGAGGAGCCCAGTTCGAGCTGATCACCGAGCGGATTGCCCTGCCGAACGGACGGAGCGTGTTCCTCGACCTGCTGAAGCATCCGGGGGCGGCGGCGGTCGTGCCCTTCCTCGACGACGGGCGGGTCGTGCTGATCCGCCAGTACCGCTTCGCCGCGGGCGGCTACCTGCTCGAGGTCCCGGCTGGGAAGCTCGACGCCGGCGAGACGCCGGAGACGTGTGCCGCGCGGGAGCTCGAAGAGGAGACGGGCTACCGCGCCGGACGCCTCGAGAAGCTGGGCGCCATCTGGCCCTCTCCCGGCTTCACCGACGAGCGGATCCACCTCTTCGCCGCCTACGACCTCGCCCCCGCCGAGCAGCGACTCGAGTCCGACGAGATCCTTTCGCTCGTCCCGATGGATTTCGAGGCGGCGCTGGCGGCCATCTTCGACGGCGGGATCCAGGACGCGAAATCGGGCATGGCGCTCCTGCTCGCGGCGGAGCGGCGGCGCGCCGGCTCGGAGACCCGATAGACCCATAGAGAGTCATTGTCCCCGCAGGGCAATTCCTTCACCGGGGCGGGCCCGCGAAGACCGGCCCCGCTCGGCCGGGCGCGCTTCGTTGACCCCCCATTCAACCATCCTTAAGCTCTGGCCGTTCTGCGGGAGCACGCGCCCGTCCCGCCGACGACACCACGAAGAGCGGTCCCGAGACCTCCGATCCCGGCACGGTCCATCCGATCAAGCCCTTGCCGGGCCGGTCCTTTCGACGGCCCAAGAACCAACCGGAGTGTCCAGGCTTGTACGGACGCGGCGGCGCACAATTCTCGTTCGGACCCCCCGTGACGCCGGAGATCATCAAGAATCTCCTGATCGCGAACGGCGTGGTGTTCATCGCGCAGTTGCTCGGGCCGAGCATCGGCTTCGACGTGACCTCGTTCGGTGTCGTGCAGCCCGCGGCCGTCTGGGGCGACTTCCAGCTCTGGCGGATCTTCACCTACATGTGGCTCCACAGTGAGCACCAGTTCATGCACATCGCCATGAACATGCTCTCGCTCTAAATGTTCGGCTCCCAGCTCGCCCTCGCCTGGGGCGAAGAGCGCTTCCTGCGTTACTACCTCGTCTGCGGAACCGGCGCGGGCTTCATGATCGCCTCGCTCCCCTTCCTGCTCGGCATGCTCGGGATCCCGTCCTCGATCGCCGACATCACGGGCGTCACCCTCGGCGCCTCGGGCGCCGTCATGGGCGTCCTGCTCGCCTACTCGTTCACCTGGCCCGACCGCACGATCATGCTGCTCTTTCCGC